>SKLB01000152.1 GCA_007123465.1 Spirochaetales bacterium | reverse complement strand
GATCGACACCGAGACGATCTGCCAGCTGTTGCAGCATACCGTCGCGCTTTACGGCCGATTCTACTACCCTAATATAAGGGAAAAGCTGCTTCAAAACAAATTCACGCCCCGCCGATGAGAGTACATCGACGCCGGAGAGAGACTGCTGCAGCAAATAGTCAAAGACTGTTATAGTACAATTTGCAGTCTTTTGCAACTGCTCGCTGCCGCGCTGCTGCAGGATGTCTGCCGGATCGCTTCCCGCCGGCAGTACGCAGGCAGCGCAGTCGAGACCCGCCGCTTCCACCGTTGCTGCGGCTTTCTGCGTGGCGCGTACCCCGGCGCTGTCGGCGTCAAATACCAGGATCACGCTGTCGACATAGCGCCGCAGCAGCGTAGCCTGCTGTTCTGTGAAGGCGGTACCCAGCGGTGCAACCACGTTGGTTACGCCGGCTTCAAACAGCGCCAGCACGTCCATGTAGCCTTCTGCCAGATAGACGCTGCGGCTCTGCCGCATCTCTTTCAAGGCGTGGGACAGGCCATAGAGCGAGCGACCCTTGTGAAACAGCTCTGTATCGGCCGAATTGAGATATTTGGGGCCGAACTCGGCCATCCGTCGCCCGCCGAAGGCGATAACGTCACCGCGCGCGGAGTGGATTGGAAACATGATTCGATCGACAAACAGGGCGCGCCGCGCGTCGCGCCGCGAGAAAAGGCCGGTTCGGCCGAGGAACTGCGCTGAGTATTGCTTGCGCTGCAGGAACAAATAGAGCCAGCGCGGATCCGGCGGCGCGTATCCCACCGCAAAAGCCTCCAGTGTCTGCTCAGTGATGCTGCGGCTTTGCATGTAAGCACGCGCCGCCGCAGCGTGGTCCGAGTTGAGATAGAGGTGGCGAAAGCTGCCACTGACGCGATTGTAGAGTTCACGCAGGCTATCACGTTCGCGCGCCTTCGGGTCGTCGGACGGCGCGTCGATCTCAACTCCGGCTTTCTCAGCAAGAAATTCCACAGCCTCCCGGAAGTCGAGTTTCTCCATCTCCATCACAAAACTGAAAACGCTGCCGCCCTTGTTGCTGGAGAAACAGTGGTAGACACCCTTCTCCGGATTGACGAAGAACGACGGGGTTTTTTCGTTGGTGAACGGGCTCTTGCCGATGTACTCATTGCCCTGCCGGCGCAGGCTGGTGTAGCGGTTGATCAGTTCAACTATGTCGGTTCTGCGCGCAATTTCGTCGATGATCCGTTCGGGAATCTTCACAGCGTGTGCTCCCTGAACGCTAACGCGGCGTGCGCAGGTAGAGCACGCTTGCCCGGTTATGCTCCTGCAGATTGCGTGAGAAATGGTGTCGGTCCGCAGACTCTCCGCGCAACACAAAGAACCAGTAATCGGTGTCGGCGGGGTGGAAGGCTCCCCGAAGCGCATTGTGACCCGGATTTGATATCGGCGCCGGCGGCAGACCGTGGTTGAGGTAGGTGTTATACGCTGAGCGGCGTTCAAGGTCACGGTAGAAGAGGCGGCTCGGATGTGGCAGGCCCTGTTCCTCGGTCATAACGTAGACAACCGTAGCACACGATTCCAGCCGTTTGCCGGCGTTCAGCCGGTTGTAGAACACCGACGCCATCAGCGGTGCTTCATCAGCGGCAATGTACTCGCGTTCGATAATCGATGCAAGAATGACGTAGTCATAGAGTTCAGCCGCGCTCAGGCTGTCGAGATCCGGATAGATATCGCGCGCCGCACGCAGAAAGGTTTCGATCATATGCCGCACAACCGCGTCCGCCGGATAGTCCTGATGGAAGTAGTAGGTGTCCGGAAAGAGGAAGCCCTGCGCTGAGTCGGCGTCGATGCTGAAGCTCTGCAGCAGTTCCCGACTGCCGGCCGCCGCGGTGAAGTCGGCAGCAGATACAATGGAGTTTGATTGGAGATGCTCTGCGATGCGTCGGATGGTCCAGCCTTCGGGGATTGTCACGCGCACCAGCTGCTGGCGCCCGGATACCAGGTAATCATGGATTTCAACCGCGGTCATTGTCGGGTCCAGCAGATAGTTTCCGCTTTGAAAGTAATTCTGGGTCCCCTGCACCACGCTCAGCAGCGTCAAGAACCGCCCCGAGCGGATCACGTCCCGCTGCTGCAGGCGCCGCGCAATGGCGGCAACGCTCTCGCCGCGGTTGACCGAAAACGCCGTCTCGGTGGCAGCGGCCTGCTGTGGTGAGGAGTTGAGGTACCAGGCCACACCTGCCGCGCCGATCAGTGCCAGCAGGCACGCCGCTACCAGCAGCAGCAGTACGCGCACGGCGCCGAAGCGCCGTACGTCAGTGGTTTCGCTATTGTGCTCCACGGCACTCATACTATACTTAGCGAATCAGGATAAATTCAACCCGACGGTTTTTCCAGCGCTCCTCCAGGTCGGTATGCGGAACAACCGGCTCGGTGCCTCCGCGTCCCAGGGTACTGATGCGCCTCGCGGCCAGGCCGCGCTCAACAAGCGCGCTGCGTACCGATTCCGCACGCGCCTGTGACAGCGGTTGAAGCTCCGCAATCTCCTCGCGTTCGGTTCCGGTTATATTGACCGCGTGTCCTTCAACCCGGATGCTGTAGGTCGAATAGCGTGTGAAAATCTCAACCAGGCGGTCGAGGATCGCATCGTTCTTGGCTCCCTGCGGGTCTGCCGGATCGGTGATCAACTCGGGACTGTTGGGCGCAAAGGTGATACTGGCGATCTGAACCCGCAGCCGGTCGCCGTCGCGGATCACCAGAATGTCCACCGGAATTACGCCTTCGGTGACGCTGCGGTTTCCCAGCACATCCACAACCTCGAGGCGATAGGGATAGTCCTCGGCCGAAATCACCAGGTCACCGTTTGAGGCGCGGCCGTCCCAGATGATACGCTCGGCTGGTTTGCCCCGACCGGAGAACTCGTTGAAGAAGCGGCCGTTGCGGTCAACGATCTCGAGCTGCCAGTGCGAAATATCGCTGGCGTTCTGTACATCGATATCGATGAACAGCTCGTCGTTGACGCCGTCGTTATCCGGTGAGAACGGCAGCGGAGAGAGATTGACGTTGACCGCGGGGGGTGAGATGTCGAGCAGGAACTCGCTGGTGCGCGCCACCGGTCGGTTTCCTTTGCGGTAGTTGACGCGGAACTCGGCGCTGTATAGCCCCTCGCGCACGCGGCCGTCGCTGTCGCGGCCATCCCATTCAATAGTGGACTGCGCGCGTATGGTTTCGCCGCTGAAACGGCGTACTTCGCGTCCGTCCTGCAGCAGGCGCAGTGACCAGTCATCGACTCCCCGCAGGTTGTTCACCAGCATTGTAAAGTTGATCTGGTCACGGATGCCATTGTTGTTGGGGCTGAAGGCGGTGGCGTCGGCGGTAACGAATATCGGCGTCGGCCGGGTGTCCACTTCGATGCCTTCCAGACGTACCTCGGTGCGGTTGCCGGCTTCGTCGCTGGCGTTGACCACGTAGCGGTACATCCCGTCGGGCACCACGTTACCCGATTGATCGCGGCCGTCCCACGAGAAATCCGTCAACTCACCCGGCCACTCGTACTCGCGGACAAGCGTACCCTGCGTGGAGACAATTGCCCCTTGCCATAGCCGTTCGTTGGAAGAGGACTGGCGGATACGGATCGAGTCCCGGTTCCCGTCGCCGTCGGGCGAGAACAGCGTATAATCGGCGGCAAGGTCGGCGCTCGGATAGACCGTGTCGAGCACAAAATCAGCCGTGACAGCCTGCGCCAGGTGGCGGTTGCGGTAGAGGACTTCCAGCGTACCGCGGTAGACTCCGTCGGCAGCGCGGCTGCCGCCACTGTCGAGCCCGTTCCAGCTGAACGGACCGGGGATGCGGTCACGGCCGCTGAAGGTTCGCACTACCTGGCCCTGCTGGTTGGTTATGCTCAAGGTGTAGGTATCGATGTCTTCATTGATCTGCAGCCGCGGGAAGAATCGAATAGTGTCTCGAACGCCGCTGTTATTGGGCGAGAAAGCGCGATACTCGGCCGAGATGAGCACTTCCGAGGCACGGTTATCGATGTCGAAGCTGATGCGGTTGGAGGTGCCGCGATTGCCGGCCCGATCGACCGCTTCGAGTTGGTAGCTGTAGCGGCCGTCTTCCACCAGTCGGCCTTCATCGGTGGTGCCGTCCCAGGCTACGCTGATAGCGGCGGTGCCACGCCAGGTGAACGTTCTGACCACCTCACCGGCGGCGTTGCGCACCAGCCCGGTCCATTGCTCCTCGGGGGTGCTCTCCTGAAAGATGACTACTTCATCATCGGTGCCGTCCAGACTCGGTGCAAAGACTTCGAGGTCCGCCCGCACCGCGGCACGGGGCGCCGTGACGTCGATCTCAAACTGCGGAGAGAGCTCCTCGGGGCTGTAACCGTTCTGATAGCGTGCGCGCAACCGGCCCCGGTAGTCACCTTCGGCCAGCACCTGGCCGTCAGTGTCCCTACCGTCAAAGATGATCTGCGACGGCGGTGCCGTCTGGCCTGAGTAGCGGCGCCGTGGGGTGCCGGTCTGGTCCAGTACCGCCAATTCCCATTCCAGCAGGCCGGATGCGGGTACATCGATACCAAAGGTGAGCGTGTCGCGTACACCGTTGTTGTTGGGCGAGAAATGCGCGTGGTTGATGCTGACGCGGATTGGCTCCTGAACGGTGTTGATGATGATGTTGGTAAGCGAGTCCGATCCGCGGTTACCTGCGCGATCGGTTGCCGCTATGCGGTAGCGGTAGACGCCGTCGGGCAACAGGTCACCGCTGTCGTCGGTTCCATCCCATATAAACGGCTGCGGAGCCGAGGATTCCCAGCTCCAGCTGCGGACCCTGTTGCCGCTGGAATCCTCGATCCAGCCCTGCCACAGGTCCTCTTGACTGCCGCTCTGCTCGATCGGTAACTCGTCCTTGTTGCCGTCGCCATCGGGCGAGAAGATACGGTCCTCGGGTGTCATGGCTGCCACGCTGACCGCCGGTGGCGTAGTATCGACGGTGACGTCGAAACGCTCGGTCTGTGCGAAGTTCCCGTTGTCGTCCCACGCCTCCAGCGTGAAGCTGTAGTCTCCGTCCGCTACCACGGTGCCGCCGTCTGAGGTGCCATCCCAGCGCAGCGCCTCGGGCACGGCTACACCGGTCTTGACCGCCAGAAGCCGGTCCATGAAGTTGCGGAAGCCTTCGTTCTCCGGCCGGTCGTCCTTGTTTTCAATGCGGCGTACCAGCTGGTTGTTCTCGTCGTAGACGCGGAACACCCAGCCCATGACGTAGCGTTCATCACTGATATCGATGGGAACCTGCAGGTAGTCGTTAACCCCGTCATTGGTGGGGGCTATGTAGCGCCGGCTATCATAGTCTACTTCGATCACCGGTGGGTTTTCATCCACCACGCCGAGCGCTACGTTGACGCCGCCGCCAAAGCCCCAGATGCCGTCGTACAGCGGAGCCGCTGCGGCACGGGTGGTAACCTGGCTGCGGTTCCAGCCCTGCTCGCCGATGAACGATTCGGATTCCTGGAAGTCTGTTGATAGCTTGACTGCGATACCGAAGGATGGAATCATCGAGCGCTGCTCCACCGAACTGTCGATGAACTCGCGCGCGTCGGCCTGCCAGCCGCCGAAAACAGAAACGGTGTCAAAGAAGCTGATCTCACTGCCGAGATTCACGCGTGCGTTCTGCACCGTGGGGTAACTGACGGTTGTGTTGAAATCCCAGACTACGTCGTCGGTGCGCACCAGCGTGAACTGTGCCCCCAGCGCCGGTGTCAGGAACGCAGGCATCGAGTCGCGGCCGTCTACCGGATTGTACGGCAGACCAGCGCCCAGCAGCGAAGCTCCCCAACGCAGATCCTTGAGCACTCCAAAGTCCCCAACCATGTGCATAACGCCGAAGTCCAGATTGGCGCCAACGTCGAACAGGCCGTCGTACCCGCCCATATCGACGTTGAGTCCGGCTCCTACCAGGAAGTCGCGGTAGAGGTCCTTGGCAAACGAGAACTTGACGCCGAAGGTATTGCCGAGCAACATCGGGTCGACCTCAGAACCGAGATAACGCATTGAACCGGTAAAAACACCCGCGCGCGTCGGGAACGTTGCGCCCAGGTTTACCGCGTGGCCCTGCCAGCCGCGGTCATCGCCCTGCGACCCAAACGCTGACAGTCCGATGTAGCTGGCGTCCAGGCCAATGCGTTGATTGAGCGCGGATGCCGAAGGGTTCATCGCGTCCGAGAACGGCGACTCCATCGACGTCACCGAAAAACCGCGGCCGAGGAACAGCGGCGACAGCAGCTGATAGCTGTCCTGCCCGCCGGTCGGCGGATTGTATGACCAGGCGGGCGATGCCGCGTGCAGCAGCATGCCGATTGCCAGGGCCATGACCAGTGCGGATCGTTTCACCGCCGGGCGATTACTCGAAGAGTTCGGTACCTTGTTCATAGATTGTCTCGATATTCTCCATCTGTTCGATTGACAGGCGGTCGTGAAGGCGGCGCTCCAGCCGTTCGTAGAGCG
>SKLB01000324.1 GCA_007123465.1 Spirochaetales bacterium | reverse complement strand
GTTGCGACTAATAGCGGCCGTTTGCATCGTCTCATAGCTCTGCTATACTCAAATATCGGACGCTCCTTATATGCGGCTTACATTTTTCTGGAAAGCTCCGACAATGTGAAGGGGATTACTCAAACAAATGCCGCGCCTGGAAGACATCGAAAAATTCAGCAAGAGTCTGCTCTCACTTGGCAGTGAGCCGTCGGTGCTGGCGCGCTGGGGCGAGGAGCCCGAGACCGAGGCGCCGGCCGATGACGCAAGCAGTCCCGAGCTGGAATCGCTGCTGCAGGAGTTGCCGCAGGACAGCGACGAGAGGCCGGCCGACGCAGACGACCTGGACTTTGACATTGCCGAGGACTTTCCGACCGACGACAGCGCAGACCTGGCCGACATAACCGCCGACGACAGCGACGACAGCTCCGCCGACGAGTTTCTGCAGGACTTTGCCGCGTCAATGGAAGACAGCGAGACCCCCGCGGACGAAACCGCCGCCGAACCTTCGGGCGCGCCGCAAGCCGATTTTGACGACGTCGACAGCTTCGATCTGCCCGAAGACTTTGACAGCTTCGATTTTGCCGATCTGGGCGCCGACGCGGAAGACACCGAGGACACCGAGGCCGACTTTGCCGACACGCTCGACGCCGAGCCTGCCGAGCCTGCCGAGCCTGCCGAGCCTGCCGAGCCCGCGGAACCCGCCGAGCCCGCGGAACCCGCCGAGCCGGGGGCCGACCTGGCCTTTGATCCCGGCGAGTTTGAGATTGATGACGAGGTCGACGAGATCTCGCTGGACGCCGAGGAGTTTGATGCCGAGGAGTTTGACGTTGGCGACGTGCCGGCCGGCGAAGATGATTTTGCCGGCGCTGACTTTGACAGCAGCGGTTTTGAAGGCGCTGATTTTGAAGCCGCGGATGAGGAGTTTGGCACCGAGGGCGCCGATGACCTGCTGGAGGTGGACGAGTTCAGCCTGGGCGACTTTGGCGCCGAGTTTGGTGTTCTGGAAGAAGAGCCCGCCGAAGCCGAAGAAGACGATCTCAATCCGGCGCTGGCGATTTCGGATGCGCCGCCGCAGGCTATCGATGCCTCCGGGCCCGATGTAGAGCTCAGCGATCAGGAGTTTGCCGCGCTGCAGCGCTCGCTTGCGGGATTGCCGCTGAACGTCAAGATGGCGGCCGAGGAGATCATCGGCGATAACAACGCCTCATCCGGCGAGATAGAGAAGCTGATCCGCCAGCTGGTGCGCGGTGAAGCGCCCAGGACCATAGCCGCTACCGCCGGCCGTATCCTGGGCAAGCAGCTGCGATTGCCCAGGGGCTACGAGAAGCGCACCGGAAGCGACTACGAAGCAGAGCGCTCCTCATTCGGCTACCAGCTGCGCCATTACGTCTGGCCGGTGCTGCGCCTGGTGGCAAGCGTGGCGCTGATAGTGGCGCTGCTGGGTTTCCTGGGCTACAACTACCTCTGGCAGCCGCTGCACGCGCGTGGAATCTACCTCAGCGGCCTGGAGCACCTGGCCGAAGAGCGCTACGCGGTTGCCAACGAGCGCTTTGCGCAGGCGGAAACCTTCTGGCGCGCGCGGCGCTGGTTCTACCGCTACGCCGAGGCTTTTGTGGACAAGCGCCAGTACGGTCTGGCGGTCCAGAAGTACGAACAGCTGCTGCAGCACTGGCCGCAGGACGAGCGCGGTATACTGGACTACGCGCGGCTTGAGTCGCAGATTCTGGGTAACTACGCCAAGGCCGAGCAGTTGCTGCAAAGGCTGCTGGATCAAGACATCCACCACTACGATGCGCTGCTGGCCGCCGGTGACAACTACATGCAGTGGGCGCTGGTTGAGCCCGAGCGCTACGAGGACGCACGCGCCAGTTACGCGCGCCTTATCGGGCGCTACGGCGATAGCGACGAGCTGCTGATGCGCATGCTGCACTACTTCATCCGTACCGATAACTGGGCCGAGGTGCAGCACCTCAAGCGCGTCTTTGAGGCCGATCAGCGCGCCGAGATCGACCCGCTGATCTACGCCGAGCTGGGCGGCTACCTGCTGGACAACAACCAGCCCGCGGATGTATTTGACATTCTGATGCGCTCCAACGCGCGCGCCGAGGAGCTGGACCGGGTGGTGCCGGAGGTGCACTACCACTTTGCGCGCTACTACCGTATGGTTGACAATCCGGTGGACGAGGCGCGCGCGCTGCGCAACAGCCGGCTGTTTCTGGAGTCAGTTGAGCCGCTGAACCGCCGGCGGCTGGGAATGCTGGTGGATACCTACGGCCGGCTTGGACAATACCACTACGAGCGTAACGAGTTCATCGATGCCGAGGAGCTCTACCGCAGCGCAATCCGGCGCTACGAGGACGCGCGCGCGCGCAACCTGCTGCAGCCCGCGCCGCAGTTTGGCCGCGTCTACGCCGGGCTGGGGCACATTCACTACTACGTGGAGCGCAACTGGGAGCAGGCGCTGGAGCGCTACCAGCAGGCAGAAGCCAACGGCTACCAGGACCGCGAGATGAGTTACCGCAAGGGCTTTGTGCACTATCGCGCGCAGCGCTGGCAGGAGGCGCTGCACCAGTTTTTCAACGCCGCCGAGGGGCACACCACCAACCCGCCGCTGCTGCTGGCTACCGCCAACGCGCTCTATCACAGCGGCAGCTTCTACCCCGCCGAGGGCTACTACGGCGAACTGCTGGACGAGAAGTACCGCCGCCGCGCGCGCATCGACACGCTGCTGCTGGACGAGGAGCCCGAGCACCGCGCGCTGATCGAGTACCTGATCCGCGGTCAGAACAACCTGGGCGTGACCTACCTCGGCATCGCGCGGCGCGAGACCTCACCGGAGATGCGCCGCCGCGCCATGGAGCACCTGCAGGCGTCGCAGGAGCTGGCGGTCAACTACCGCCGCGATCCGCAGACCGGCGCGCGCGCCGAGACGGTCAACCTGTCGTTCCTGAATCTGCGCGACATTCTCTACCCGCTGGATGAGTTTGACCCGCAGATCTACAACGCCATCCCCGAGGACTTCACCGACCTCGATTTCTGAGCTCGATTGTCTGAGCAACCGACCGGCAGCGGCGGCCGCGCCGGCGCGGACTCAGTCGGCTACCGGCACCATCCAGCCGTGCTTGTCTTGCACCGCTCCGTACTGGATGCCCTTGAGCGTCAGCAGCAGGTCCCAGGTCAGCTCGCCGACCTTGCCGTTGTTGAATACTGCGCTGCGGCCCTGGTGGGTGATAGACTCCAGGTAGGCTACGCCGGCGGCGGTTCCGGTCACAAAGACCTCGGCGGCCTGGTCCATCGCTTCATCTATGCTGATATCGCGCTCTTCGGTCTTGACGCCCTTGTCGCGCGCCAGCGTCAGGATGCTCTTGCGGTTGATACCCGGCAGAATGGTGTCTGCCAGCTGCGGCGTAACCAGCGTGCCGTTCTTGAGTAAGAAGAATATGTTGCACGATGAGCCTTCCTCAACGTACTTCTGCTCTTTTGCGTCCAGAAAGATGGCCTCCATGTAGCCCTCGGCTTCCATCTGCTTCTTGACCAGAATGGGCGTGACGTAGTTGGCGTCGCACTTGATCCAGCCGGTGCCGCCGCGCGTGGCGCGCGCCTTGTCGGTGGTAATGGCTTTGGCGGGCAGTTCGCTGTCAAAGTACGATCCCACCGGGGTGGTTACTACCACAACCCACGGCTTGCGGCTCAGGTTGAGGCCGATGCCGGGCTCGGCGTAGCTGAACGGCCGGATGTAGACCGAGGTGGCGCTCAGGAAGCCGTCCTTCTCCCATTCGGGCTGGTAGCGCGGATAGAAGCCCAGCCGGTAGTTGCGCGCCACTACCTCGCGCACCGCCGCGCTGAACATCCTGGCAGGGTAGCCGGGCATCATCAGTCCTTCCATCGAGCGCTGCATGCGCTGGCCGTTTTCCTGCGGGCGGAAGAGCTTGAGCGACCCGTCGGCCTGCGGAAAGGCTTTCAGCCCCTCAAAACAGCCCAGGCCGTACTGCGTGGTGTAGTTGACCAGCGGCAGCTCGGCAAACGAGTTACGCTGCGCTACCAGGCGGCTGCGCTCATCCTCGGACAGCGCGTCCTCCTGCTGCGGCGTCTGATGAGGCTTCTCGATATAGCTCTCCTGCCAGCTGCCGTCGTCCTGGTACTGGGCGTAATAGACCCACGGGTAGATTGATAACGTGAAGGCGGACGCCATGGAACCACTCCTTATGAGCGCGAATCGGTATAGGCCGATTGTAAGGCAGCTCCGTTCTGCGGTCAAGGGTACGTGGACCGCGGCGGGTTTGCGTAGTACAATGGTGCCAGGAGGCGCACTTATGGTCGACCATGTGGTAATTCTGGCCGGCGGCTCGGGCACCAGGCTGTGGCCGGCTTCGCTGCGCTCGCGGCCCAAACAGTTCATGGATCCCGGCAACGGGCGGACGCTGATAGAGAACACGCTGCGGCGTGCGGTGGCCACCGCCGCACCGGGAGAGCTGCTGGTGGTTACGCACGTAGACCAGGTGGGTGCGCTGGGCCGCTACGCCGCGGTTGGCCGGCTGGAGAAGCCGACGGTGGTGCTGGCCGAGCCGCAGGCCAAGAATACCGCGCCGGCGGTGGCGCTGGCTATCTCCTACCTGTGCCGCGGCGGCGCCGCGGCGGCCGCCGACCAGACGGTGCTGGTGCTGGCCTCCGATCACGTGATTGCCCCCGAGAACGCGTTTCTGGGCGATGTAGAGCGCGCCGACCAGCTGGCGCGCCAGGGGCGGCTGGTGACATTCGGCATACCGCCCACGCGCCCGGAGACCGGCTACGGCTATATTCTGGCCGGCCGGCAGATTGGCCCGGGCCGGGTGGTGGACGGCTTCAAAGAGAAGCCGGACGCCATTACCGCGCAGCGCTACCTGGATGACGGCGGCTACCTGTGGAACTCGGGCATGTTTGTGTTCCGCATCGGCACCATGACTGACGAGATGCAGCAGCTGGTGCCCGAGGTCATAGAGCCTGTTCTGGAGCTGCCGTGGCCGGAGGAGTCGCCGGACGCTGCGGCGTCGCCGGACGGGGTCAGCAGCAGCGGTGATTCGTGGGCTATTGCCGGTACCTATCTGCGTCTGCCCAATGTGTCGCTGGACCGCGCGGTAATGGAAAAGAGCGGCTGCGCGGCGGTGGTGGAGGCCGGCTTCCGCTGGAACGACGTGGGCAGCTGGGACGAGATGGCCAAGCTGCACGAGGAGGGTCTGCTGAACGACGGCGCAGCGCCGGAGGGAGCGCACAACGCGGCAGCGGAGGTTGTGCTGGTCGAAGCCGAGGGCAACTTTGTCTTCTCGGATCTGCCGGTGGCGCTGTGCGGGGTGGAGGATCTCTGCGTGGTGGTCAGAAACGGCTGCGTGCTGGTGAGCCGGCGCGGGCGTACGCAGCTGGTAAAGAAAGCGGTGGACCGTCTGGAGAACCGCGGCCGCGGTGACCTGGTGTGACGGCGCGGTGCCGCTATCAAGCGGTGTATATCCCTCTTGATTTTTTCTGCAATATGGTCGATACTACCAGAGCATGGTAGAGCTTCCCGGGTTTCATCGGCGTTCAGTCGGCAATCACGATAGTATGGCGTACGCGCAGGGTGTCTCTGCAGCTTTGGTGCGTACAAAAAATATCGAGATTGACGGTTGACACGGTAAATTCAGGTTGTTATACTTGCTGTGATTAAACGCAGAAGAGGGTCGTTGGCTCTCACCAAAGAAAGAACGGAGGAAGGATAAACATGAAGAAGTTACTTATCCTTGTTATTGCACTGGCACTCGTTGGTGGCATCGCCATGGCCGACGTCACCCTCAGTGGTCAAGTAGAGTTGGGCTTCCAGAACAGCTTCGAAGAAGCCGGCGACACACGGCAGGATGTGGAAGGCACTGAAGAAGATGCACCTTACGTAACCAGCGGTCTGGATACGCGTGTGCAGGTCAACGCGAACGTCGATCAGTACAACAGCGCGGTGATCCGGTTCCGGTTCAACCCGACAATCACGGTCGACGACCTTGACCTACTCAACCCATCCACCGGAGAAGGTTTCGGCAGCGTTGTCAACGCAACCATCGACCGTGCGCACTTCACCACCGATCTCGGCGCGCTGGCCGGCACCGATGCTATGGGGCTTGGAATCAAGACCAACATCGGCTGGAACGAGTTCAGCTACGCTAACGTTGCAGACATTACCGGTTACGGACTGGAAGGTCTCGGTGTTGGCGATTTCACCGACCTCGGAACCAAGTTCAGCTTTGACATCATGGGCATGGCCAACGCGTACCTCGCTCTCGGCCTGGCCGAACAAGACATCAACAACGGCACCGGTGACCTCAAGACCCGCACCCTGCTGGGCTTGGACACCGCCATTGACGTAGGCGTTGGTACCGCGGTAGCGGAGTTTGTCTTCTACTACGCTCCGGGCCTTGGCGCCGGACACGTGGGTATCGCCGGTGGACTGGTAGACTTCATGGCTACTGATGACGTGGGCCTCGGCTTCACCGCCAGCGTTACGCTGCCG
>SKLB01000303.1 GCA_007123465.1 Spirochaetales bacterium | reverse complement strand
GCTTCTTCGGACGCCACAATGTCCCCTTCACAAAAGAGATAGGTCTGCATCATCTCGTCCCAGCCGGGCATATTGCGCCGCAGCCACTCCAGCGCCATGCAGGCGTGCTCCATCTCTTCGTTGCGATTGTGCTCCAGGATGCGCCGCACGCCTTCGTCGCCGGCCAGGCTCATTCGCTGGTTGTACCAGTCTACCGCTTCGATCTCTTCTTTCAGACTCATCAGTATGCGGGTGCAGTCGCGGGTGTGGCCGCTCAGCTCCTCTGCCGGCTCGTGGTATTGATCACTCATAGGCTACTCCTTGCAGCGTGTGTCTATCTCCGTCCGTCCGCACACTATATCACGTTGCGCCGATGTGTGCGAGTTGCCGCCGCCTGTCTGGAAACATCGCTCGTGCTCGTCTATACTGCACGGTACTGGACCGTCAGCTGCGGTACATAACTCAACAGGGGGCAGATATGCTGGAAGATGTTAGTGGTCCGATCAGCGAATTGCGCGAGAATATCCTGGAAACCTGGAGGCGTCTTTGACCCGGAACGCCTGCAGTTTGAGATAAGCCGGATAGAGCAGAAGACAGCGGCACCCGACTTCTGGGACAGCCGCGAGAACGCCGAGAAGACGCTCACGGAGTTGAAGCGGTTGCGTGACCGCTTTGAGCCGTGGCAGGAACTGGTGCAGGAGACCGAGGATCTCGAAGAGCTGCTGGCTCTGGCGCAGCAGGAGGAAGACCGCTCGGTCGAGAGCGAGATCCGCTCGAGCTACCAGCGGCTGCAGCGCCGCTACGAGAAGACGCGCATTCTGGAACTGCTGGGTGATCCGCTTGACGCCAATCCGGCGTTTCTGACCATCCACGCCGGCGCCGGCGGCACCGAGGCGTGCGATTGGGCGGCAATGCTGCTGCGCATGTACAGCCGCTGGATTGAGCGGCGCGAATTCAAGAGCGAGATTCTGGATCTGCAGGAGGCCGAAGGCGGTATTAAGTCGGTTACGATGCAGGTTGACGGCAGCTTTGCGTTCGGATACCTCAAGGCCGAGTCGGGGGTGCACCGCCTGGTGCGTATTTCGCCATTTGACTCCAGTGCGCGGCGCCATACCTCGTTTGCTTCGGTCTACGCAACGCCGGTTATCGAAGACGATATCGAGGTTGACATTCGCCCCGAGGATATCCGCGTTGACACCTACCGTGCCAGCGGTGCCGGCGGCCAGCACGTCAACAAGACCGATTCCGCGGTGCGCATCACGCACCTGGAGTCCGGTCTGGTGGTGCAGTGTCAGAACGAACGCAGCCAGCACAAGAATCGCGCTACCGCAATGAAGGTGCTGCGCTCGCGACTGTTCGAGCTGTACCAGGATGAGCGGCAGAAAGAGAGCGAGCAGAGTGCCCAGGAAAAGAAGGAGATCGGCTGGGGCAGCCAGATTCGCTCCTACGTGTTCCATCCGTATAATATGGTCAAGGATCACCGGACCAAAAGGGAGACCGGTAATGTCCAGGCGGTAATGGATGGTGATCTCGACGGGTTTATCGAGGAGTACCTGAAGGCGCAGTGGGCCGAGCAGAATCAATGACCGAGCTCCGAGTCCTGGTAGTCGACGATCTCCCGTTCATGCGCCAGGCAATCCGTGAAGTACTCAAGGATAGCCGTTTCCGCATAGTCGCCGAAGCCGAGAACGGTGAACAGGCCATCGCACGCTACCGCGAGATCGCGCCGGACGTGGTGCTGCTCGATATAGTGATGCCGGTGCTCGATGGTTTAACAACGTTGCGCCGTTTGCGTCGTATCGATCCCGATTCCAATATCATTATGTGCAGTGCGCTCGGCGAGCAGGCGATGATCGTACGCGCCATTCAGCTTGGTGCGCGCGATTTCATTGTCAAGCCGTTTCGTCCCGAGCGCGTAGTCTCGGCGCTCGAACGGGTTGCACTGTCATGAAGCCGGTTCTGGCCGCGTTGCTGCTGGCGCTGATGCTGCAGCCGGCGTTGCTGTCGGCGCGTGGTCGGCCCGAGCAGCCCGCGCTGCCGCAAGACCAGCGCGAGAGCTATCGCATCGGCGTATTGCCGTTTGAGTCCAGCGGGCTGACCCCGGAGCAGCAGACGCTGACGCGGTCGATCCCGTTGCTGGTGCTCGAGACCTTATCGGGTTTGCGCGAGCATCGCCTGAGCCAGGCCGAACGCCAGGCTCATCGGCTGCGCGTACTCGAAGCGGCACAGATCGATGCCGGGCGCGCGCTCGACCGCGAAATCCGCACCCGCGACCGGCTGCTTTTTGCCGATATTACGGCTGAGACCCGCGCCGAACGCCTCGAGAGCGCCGAAGAGCGCGTGGCACTGGCACGCGCCGGCTATCAACGGCTGGCTGCACTTCAGCCCGGGCAGATCGAAATCGCCGCGCGCAAACCGCTGGAGGTGCGGCCGAGCGCCGCACAGCTGCTGCCGGGCGGCGTTTCAGCGCGCGAAACCGCGCGGCGCGAGCGGCTTGATTACGTATTCTCGGGATCGATCAGAGCGCTGGATGATGAGTATCTGGTGCTCGAGATATCGGGTTACAGCGCGGCGCAACAGCGTACGCTGCTGCGCGATACCGAGGTCCTGCGCGCCGAAGAGGTCTTTGAGCTCATCGACGAGGTGATCGGCCGCGCCGCCGAGGCCGCGCTCGGAAGGCCGTGGGCCAATCTGACGGTGCGTACCTCGCAGCCGGATGCGGCGGTAGTGGTGGACGGCATGCTCTACGGATTTGGCGCGGTGAGCGTCAATTGGCTGGAGCCGGGACCGCGCGAGGTCAGCGTGAGCTACCAGGACCGTGAGCACCACGAAACGGTGGTGCTGCTGCCCTTCGAGCACGCCGAGCTGAGCGTGGAGCTTGACGCCGTTGATACCGCTACCATCACGGTCGAGTCTGATCCACCCGGCGCGGATGTCTACATAGAATCGGTGTGGAGCGGACGCACGCCTGTGGCGGTGCCGCGGCCGCAGCAGCCGCAGATCGCCATACTGCAGCGCGAGGGGCATCATAGCGCGCGGCTGGTACTGGGGCCTGACTCGCCCGAGGTTGTCTCACGCCGGCTGGCTTCGGATATCGTCGGCTGGAGTGAGCAGACGCAAGCCCAGCGCGATCGGTTCTATCGTTCGCTGGGCTTCTTTGTGCTGTCGCTACCGGCGCCGATTATCCTCAACGGCATCTACGACAACCTTTTCACCCTGTTTGCCGCCGGCACACCAGCGGAACTGGACCCCGATGCCGCAGATCGTCTGGTGCAAAGCGGTAACACTGTCTACTGGGCGTACTGGGGCAGCGTGGGTGTCAGCACGGGGCTGTTTGTCAATATGGCGCTGCAACTGGTACGTTATATTCGGACAGCTGAGTCGTACCACTTTCACTGAAACGTGTGCATCAGGAGCAACTGAGATGAAGAAAGGACTATCTGCCAGGCTGCGCCAGGTATTTGGCATAGGGACCGCCGATGAATCGTTCTTCGAAGAGCTGGAGGATTCGCTGGTAGAGGCGGACCTCGGAGGTACGGTTGCAATGGAGGTCTCGCAGCAGCTGCGCCTGCGAGCCAGAAAGGAGCGGCTGGACGGTGACCGGGCGCTGCGCCAGGCGCTGCACGATATTCTGCTGCAGTACGTGACCACCGTCGATCTTTCGCCCGATCCCGCGCGGATGAACGTCTACCTGGTTCTGGGCGTCAACGGCGTGGGCAAGACAACCACCATCGCCAAGCTGGCGCACCATTTTGAGGCCGACTGCGGCGTCAGCGGCACCGTGCTGGCCGCAGGAGATACCTTTCGCGCCGCGGCGGTGGAACAGCTTGCCGTGCACGCACAGCGGTTGGGGGTTCGCATCGTGCGCCAGGCGCAGGGCGCCGACCCGGGTGCGGTGATCTACGATGCGCTGCAGAGCGCTTCCAATCGCGGTGAGCGGATTGTGCTGGCCGATACCGCCGGACGGATGCACAACAAGGCTAATCTGATTGCCGAGTTGCAGAAGATCGACCGAATCGTTGTTGGCAGGGCAGCTGACTGCAGTTACCGAAGGCTGCTGGTGATCGATGCCACTACCGGTCAGAACGGACTGCGACAGGCTGAGACGTTTCACGAGGCAGTTGGCGTGGATGCTGCAGTGCTCACCAAGTACGACTCGACCGCCAAGGGAGGCATTGTTGTTCCGATCTGCAAGACGCTGGGAATTCCATTTGGCTACATCAGCGACGGTGAGCGTTACGGTGACATCCGGCGCTTTGACGCGCGCGCCTATATCGACGATCTGGTCGGGCTCTAGCGGAGGCTGGTGAGTATGATGTCAGGGCAACTGCACCGTCCTCTGCTGCTGGTTGGCGTTGTACTCAGTCTGGCGGCGGCACCGGTTGCCGCCGGAGGGTGGTTTCGATCCAACGCCGACGCCGAGGCGCTGGCGCCGATCGAGTCGGCCGCACGATCCGCTCACAGCTGGGTGCTGCACGTCGATCAGTCGCCGCACGAGACCGTGCGTCAGCTCTATCACAACGGCACGCTGGTATCCGAACAGCGGCTGGACCCCGACGGTGCGCTGATAGAGCGCTACGAGTACCGCTACCGCGATGGACGGCGCGTAGAGGCGCGCGCTTTTCGCGCCGAAGCACCGGGTGATGCCGGGCAACCGGTCTATACCGATATTTATAGCTACAGTAGCGACGGCATGCTGCGCGAGCTGCGCCGTCGTTACGTTGACAATAGCGAGCGAAGCTCGCGCTACGTTTTTGTTCGGGGGCGTCTGCTCGAGGAACAGCACCGAAGCGGTGAGATGCTGCAGCGGCTGCGCTACGACAGCCTTGAGCGCCTGCAGCAGCTGCAGCAGTTGCGCAACGGCGAGCTCGTATCCAGCACCCGTTATCACTACCGCGGGGACAGCGCCCGGCTGGAGCAATCGGTTGAAGAGCAGCACGATCGAGACGTTGTCACCGTCACCAGCGAGTACTTCGATGCCGACCAGCGCAGTATCCGCAGCGTGGTCAGCCGCGATGAGCGCACCGTCTCGGTCAGCGAGCGCAGCTACGGTCCGCACGGGCTGATCCTTGAGGTTGTCACCGAACCCGGCCGTCGCCGTGTCAGCAGCTTCGAGTATGACCAGGATGGCGGGCTGACGCTGCAGGAAGAGCGTGTGAATGAACGTCTGCAGAGCCGCATTATCTATCCGGAGCAGGGCAGGCGGATCGAGGAGCGATTCCACAACGGGCAGCTGGTTGTGCGGCTGCACTATCGCAATGACGAGCAGATTGCAAGGGAGATTATTCGTGACGGCGAAGTCATTCGCAGCCGTTGAGGCGCTGTGCCGGGAGCTCCGATGCGCGTAGATTGGATACTGTTTGTTGCCCGCAGGCACTTTCGAACCCGACGCCGCGAAAAAGGCCACGCTGCGGCGTTGCTATCGGTGACCGGACTCTCGGTGGGCGTCATGACGCTGGTTGCCGTGCTGGCGGTAATGAATGGTTTTCAGCTGAGCACCATCGAGAGTATCCTGGAGGTCAATTCCTATCATCTGCGCCTGGAGCCCGGTCCTTCCGCGCAGTTGCCGGCACCGTTACGCGATCGACTCGCTGCTCTGCCGGGGGTTACCACCGTGCTGCCGTTTGTGGAAGTGCAGAGCCTGGGGCGCGGCGTGTTCGGTGAGCCGCAGGCGGTCATGCTGCGCGGCGTACCCTGGAATGCAACCGAGCTGGACCCGGGTCTGGCCGAGCACCTGCAGCTGACCCGCGGCAGCTTTGATGTATCAGGGGTGGATTCTGTGGTTCTGGGCGTTGAACTCGCGCGCGCGCTGGGTGTCGGTGTGGGAGACCGGGTCAGCTTTCTGAGTCTTTCCGGCGGTGAGCTGGATGTGCGCCGGCCGCGGGAGGCCGCGCTGCGGGTAACCGGACTGTTTCGCACCGGGTTCCTGGATTACGATCGCGGCTGGGGATTCATTTCGCTTGGCGCCGCGGCCGACGTATTCGAGGTCGATGACCGCCCGATCTGGGGAATCAAGCTCGGCGATCGATTTGCCGACCGGCGCGTTGAAGCGCAGGTTGCCGCATTGGTAAACGAGTACGGCGTGGACGGCGAGATCATCTCGTGGCGCGAATACAATCGCTCGATCTTCGGTGCGCTGCGGGTTGAGAAGCTGCTGATGAGCTTTCTGATTGGACTTATCTTTGTGGTGGTGGGAGCCAATATCTTTCAGGCGTTGCGGCGCAGCGTTCTGGAGCGCAGCGAGGAGATTGCGGTGCTGAAGGCGCTGGGGGCCCCACCGCACAGCGTCCAGCTGGTGTTCATCATTGAGGGTCTGATGATCGGGCTGGGCGGCGGCTTGATTGGTATGGCCGCCGGACTGGCGCTTTCGGTAAACATCAACGAAGTATTCGCGTTTGCCGAGGTTAGCGTTAACGCAGTGGCGGATCTGCTGGCGGTCATTCTGTGGCCGCTGGGCGTGCACGTGGGCGCCGATTTTACGATTTTCTCGCCGACCTATTTCTATATCATGG
>SKLB01000116.1 GCA_007123465.1 Spirochaetales bacterium | reverse complement strand
CTTGAAGGGCTTGCCACCGGCGTCTACCGCGTGGCGCTGGAGCTCTCCGACTCCGGGCGGCCGGTGACGGGCAACGCCCGCGCATTGCGGGTCTTCAACGGGATTGAGCTCGAGCTGAATGCCGAGCTGGACAGTCTTAACAAGGTCGGGCAGCCGGTGGAGATTGCCGAGGAGCGCTTTACCGTTGCCTGGGACTCCCCGGACGACTATCAGCCCGAGGCCTACCGCATCTACGCCCGCCTGCGCGGCGAGCGCGACTGGCAGCTTCTGGGGGAGAGTGCGGCGGATCAGCCGCAATTTACCATTGGCCCGCAGATCCTGCCATACGGCAGCTGGGAGCTGGCGGTCAGCGCAGTAGCCGGGGGCAGCGAGTCCGAGCTTCACAGCTCCATGTGTGATGACGCGCAGCCGGCAACCGGCTGGTACGTACAGTGGACAGGAGAATTGGAATGAATAACCAGAAGTCCGTGGCGCGGGCCGCTGTGCCGGCGTTGATGTTGCTGCCGCTGGTGCTGCTTGTGGTTGCCGCCTGCGAAAGCGGGCTACCGGGGCTGGGCGCAGAAACGCCGCGCGGCGGGTCGCTGCAACTGCGATTTGACACCGTCTCCTCCATGAGCCTGCTGCCGGATATCAGCATGCAACCGGCAGGCTACGCCGTCGAAGGCCTGGGCCCCGCCGGGGAGAGCTTCAGCGCCCAGACAGACTCGCGCCACCTGCGCGTTGACGGGCTGGTTACCGGCACCTGGACGGTAACGGTAAACGCCCATAACGCCAACGGACAGCGGATCGGCCGGGGTCTGGAGACGGTCAGTATTGTGGCTGCCGGCCTCCAGGAGTTGCCGATAGCGGTGCGGCCGCTGCCCGGACCGGGTACGCTGGAGCTTGAGGTGCGCTGGCCGCACGAGCAGCTGGTCTCCCCCGACGTGGACGCACGGCTTCTCGGCTACGATCGCAGCCAACGGCAGCTGCCGTTTACGATGACCGCTGCCGGCCGGGCCGAGTTTGCAGCGGATGATATCGACGCCGGCTACTACACGCTTGCGCTGCAGCTGCGCGACGGAGAGAGCGTGGTAGCCGGCGCTTCCACAACGGTACGGATTGCCGAGGAAGCCCGTACCGGCGGCAGCGTTGTGTTTAACCAACTGAACCTGCCCGCCGGCGCTGTTGACGTGGAGATCACCCCCGATCTCGACCAGCCGCTTGAGGTAACCATTGACGGTGCTCTGGAAAGCATGCAAACCGGCACGGCAATGCAGCTGTCAGCTGTAGTTGCCAACGCCGCAGACCAGCAGCTCTTCTTCGCATGGTACCTCAACGGCAGCAGCGCCGGCAACGGGCAACAGATTGAGCTGGGAGAGGGGCTGCCAACCGGCAACTACCGGCTGGACCTGGTGGCCTACAGCTCCGACGGACTGCGCTCGGGTTCAGCTACGCATAGCTTCCGTGTTCACTCCGGCGGTTCAGAGCCGGCCTATGACTTCATTGACAGCTTCCAGGACGGTGTGATTGACACTTCGGTCTGGCAGATCGGGACCTGGACCGAACACGGCGGGCGCCTGAGCCGCGATCGGGTCTACGTGCAAGATGATATGCTGGTAATGGTGTTTGAGTACGACACGCAGTACTACCAGGAGACCGGGCTGTTCAAGAGCTCGGCCATCCAGACCCGCCGCGACGACTTTGGCTACGGGCGCTGGGAAGCGCGGCTCAAGCCGACCGATGAGAACGGCGTGCTGCCCACCATGTACACCATCGACTGGCGCGACGGCGGCGCGCAGACACGCCAGGAGATAGATTTTGAGTTTGTTTCGGTCAACATCGGTGACGATTACAGCGAGGTTCATCTGGCGGTTCACGGAGCAGACTTCAGCAGTTGGTCCACGCAGGTAGAACTGCCGTTTAATCCTGCAGCGGATTTCCACGTCTGGGGTTTCGATATCACCGCAGAACGCATTCAGTGGTTTGTTGACGACATAGTGCTCTACGAGTACTGGTACGACCAGCAGCCGGGGCGAATTGACGCGCCGTACATGCTGAAGTTCAACTTCTGGTCGGCCTACTACCAGCCGGGAACCTCGGGGGCGGGTAACTGGATTCTGGGCCCGCCGGTGGCCGACACCGAGATCTTCTATTACATCGACTGGGTGCGTTTTACGCCCTACTCGCCGTAGCGCCGCCGCAGCCGCTGCAGCACCAGGCAGCCTGCGGCGGCGCCAATGGCGTTCATCACTACGTCCAGAAAACGCGCCGAGCGGGCGAACGGCAGCAGCAGCTGCGCCAGCTCGATAGCCGCACCGAACAGCGTTCCGGCAATCAGCAGCGGCACAAGCCGTACGCCCCAGTTGCCGCGGAAGACCATCACGTAGAGCCCGGCCAGAACCGTCCAGCCGAAGAAGAGCACCGTATGACCAAGCTTGGTGATGCTGAACGAAATCCCGGCGCGCATTTCTTCCAGCGGCGCCATGGTCAGCGCCAGCATGCCGGCGGTCCAGGCGGCAAGCAGCAGCGGTATGATCCACGCGAGCCGCGCTCTGCGCCGCGGTGGCGCCTGAGTGTGGTCAGCGGCGGCCATCAGCGGTTCTGCCTCCAGCTGGGGTGAGTTATGCTGAATCGCTTGATCTTGTAGTTGAAGACGCGGCCTGAGACGTTCAACAGCGTTGCGGCGTCCTTCTGCACCCAGTTGCTGCGTTCCAGCGCCTGGATGATCAGACTCCTCTCGACCTCTTCCAGTTTGACGCCCTCGGCCGGCAACTTGATCTGGCCGTCATCTTCGTTGCTGTCTGACTGCTCCCCTCCGCGCGGCCGCCGCGCAAACAGCAGCTGCAGCTCGTTGGCGGTAATGATGTCGCCCTCGGTCAGCAGAACCGCGCGCTCGATAGTATTTTCCAGCTCGCGGATATTGCCGGGCCAGTGATAGCTGGTCAGCATTTCCAGCGCCTCGCGGTGCATGCTGCGTATGCGCCGGTGCACCGCCAGTGAATACTTGCGCACAAAGAACTGCACCAGCAGGCGGATGTCGTTACCGCGCTCGCACAGCGGCGGCAGGTGGATGGTCACCACGTTCAACCGGTAGTAGAGGTCCTCGCGGAACTCGCCGCTCTCCATCAGCGCCAGCAGGTTGCGGTTGGTGGCGGAAATGATCCGTACGTCGGTCTTGATTGTCTGGTTGCCGCCGACACGCTCAAACTCGCGCTCCTGCAGCACGCGCAGCACCTTGGCCTGGGTGTAGAGGCTCATATCGGCAACCTCGTCCAGGAAGATGGTGCCGCCGTCGGCCTGCTCGAAGCGGCCGATGCGCGTACGCTCGGCGCCGGTAAACGCACCGCGTTCGTAGCCGAACAGCTCGCTTTCCAGCAGGGTCTCCGGCAGGGCGGCGCAGTTTACGCGCACAAACGGACCGCCCGAGCGGTCGCTGTTGTGGTGAATTGACCCGGCAATCAGCTCCTTGCCGGTTCCGGTCTCGCCGGTAATGATCACGCTGGAGCGCGTCCTGGCCACCCGCGACACCATGTCGAACACTCGCTTGATCTCGGGACACTCGCCAATGAATGTTGCCGGCTGGTAGACGTTGGTGAAGCGCTCCGGGCGCGAGAATGCACGCTGGCCGCGTCCGCGCTGCTCCAGCGCGCGCTTGGTATGGAACATCAGCTCGGGGATGTGAAACGGCTTGCGCACTATGCCAAACGCGCCTTCCTTGACCACGCGCACCGCCTCGTCCACCGTATCCACCTCGGAGTTCACCAGCAGCACAGGCGGCGGCTCCTGCTGCTGAATCTCACGCAGCATGTCACGGATGGTTCCGCCGGAGATCTTCACGTTGGCGATCACCAGGTCAAAGCGCTGCTCGCGGATCTGCGACAGCGCGCCCGGGTAGTCGACCGCGTACTCTATCTGCGCCCCCGCGCTGCGGAAATAGCTGCAAACGTCCTCGCCGAGTTCCTCGTTACTGTCCACAAACAGGAGATTGGGCATATATCTGTCAGTAATTGTAGCGCTTCTGAGCGGCTTTTACGATCTTTAGTGGACTGTCTTGCGCAGGTTTAGATGTTACTTTGGCCGGCGGCTTGTTTTTCGTCCTGCGGCGGGCGTATATTCATGTTACCGGATGCAGATCAGACTGAAGGGGGAACTGCGGTACGTCCGAAAAGACCATCCTGACCAAACTCAAGCAGATCTCGTTTTTCCGCGAGACCCCTGAACGGGAGCTGAAGCAGATAGCCGCTATTGTAACCGAGTGCAGCTACAATGCTGAAGAAGTCATCATAGAAGAGCACACTACGGCCGATACCTTCTTCATCATACACCGCGGCAAGATTCAGATCTCCAAGAACTTCGAAGACGGCGAAGAGTTTGTGCTCGGCATCTACAGCGACGGTGAGTTCTTCGGCGAGATGGCTATTCTGGACGAAGGGCCGCGGTCAGCAACCGCACGCGCGGTGGAACCTACCAACGTTATGCAGGTCTCGTATAAGGACTTTGAACGCCTGCTGCACGCGGCGCCGCAGATTGCCTACGCCATCATGAAGGAGCTCAGCGCGCGGCTGCGCGAGACCGGCGCCCTGCTGGTGTGGCAGCTGACGCGCAAGAACCGCGAGCTGGCCGAGGCGTACCTGGACACGGTGCGGACTATCGTACGCGCAATTGAAGAACGCGACAGCTACCTGGTTGGACACTCGGCCCGCGTTGCCGCGCTGTCAATGGCGATCGGACGGCGCATGGAGCTGCCGGACTCCGAGATCCGCAAGCTCGAGCTCGGGGGACTGCTGCACGATGTCGGCATGATCACGGTCAGCGGCGAAATCCTGAAACACCCGCGCGCCCTTACCGAGGACGAGTACGAGCAGGTCAAGCGGCACACCAACGACGGCAAGCGCATGATAGAAGAAGTGCCGTACCTGCGCCAGGCGGTTCCGCACGTGCTGCACCACCACGAACGCTTCGATGGTGACGGCTACCCCGACAGGCTGACCGGAGAGGACATTCCGCTGGCCAGCAGAATCATCGCGGTTGCCGACGTCTTTGACGCGCTGACCTGCGACCGGCCGCACCGAACGCGGCTGGAGACCGCGCAGGCGGTGGCCGCTATCCAGGAAAGCGCCGGCACGGCCTTCGACCCCGAGGTTGTAGCCGCCTTTGTTGCGCTCACGAAGGATGAAGGGTTCACCGTTCTGCAGCAGTGAATACAACCATATCACCCTGCACCGTATCAGCTGAACCTGGAATGCTATCGCGACCGCTTGCCGCCGTTCAACCTCTATCGGCTCGCCGCTATCTGCCGCCCTCCAGCAGACCCATCAGGTATTCGCCGTAGCCGGACTTGAGCAGCGGCTCGGCAGCGGTGCGCAGGCCGGCTTCATCGATGTAGCCCATCTTGTAGGCGATCTCCTCGGGGCACGAGATCTTCAGGCCCTGGCGGTCTTCAATTGTCTTGACGAACAGCGTAGCGTCCACCAGCGACTCGTGGGTGCCGGTATCCAGCCAGGCAAAGCCGCGCCCCATCAGCTCCACGGTCAAGGTGCCCTGCTCAAGATAGTGTTTGTTGACGTCGGTGATCTCGATCTCGCCGCGTGCCGACGGTTTGAGCCCGCGGGCCACTTCTATCACCGTGTTGTCGTAGAAGTAGATTCCGACCACCGCGTAGTTGGACCTGGGCTGCGCCGGCTTCTCTTCAATCGATATGACCTTTGCGTCGGCGTTGAACTCCACCACTCCGTAGCGCTCGGGATCGCGCACGTAGTAGCCGAAAACGCGCGCGCCACCGCCGATACGCGCCGCGGATTGCAGCATCTCGGGCAGTGTGTGGCCGTAGAAGATGTTGTCACCCAGTACCAGGCAGACACTGTCGGAACCGATAAAGCTCTCACCAATGATAAACGCTTCGGCCAGCCCGCGCGGTTCGGCCTGTTCGGCGTAACTGAGGCTGATACCGAGGCGCGATCCGTCCCCCAGCAGGTCGCGGAAGCGCGGCAGATCCTGCGGGGTGGAGATCACCAGCACCTCGCGGATGCCCGCCAGCATCAGGTTACTCAAGGGGTAGTAGATCATCGGCTTGTCGTAGACCGGAAGCAGCTGTTTGCAGATAACCTGCGTTGCCGGATAGAGGCGGGTACCGTGGCCGCCGGCCAGTATGATTCCTTTCACTTTCTTACTCCAAAGACGCCGGGTTTTCCAGAAATCCCAGACTACACCGGCAGCCGTGGAAATACAACGCGTCGCTCAGGTAAACTGCTTGTGCTGCCGGTTGAAGTGCGCTTCGAGGCAGCGCGGGGCTTCACCGGCACGATTGCGATTGGATTACAGGTTCTTTCTCTCGAAAAAACGGAAGAGGAACACAGCGCCGATTGCAAGCCCGACGATCACGATCCAATGGCTGATCCCGAGAGCGTTTGCCACGGAGAGATTCCCCAGTTGTCCCAGGGGGATAACGTATAGCGCAAGGAGAGGGTAGATTGCGGTGTAGATAAACGCACCGACCAGCATCCCGAGGATCGGCATGATCACGT
>SKLB01000203.1 GCA_007123465.1 Spirochaetales bacterium | reverse complement strand
TCCTGGTAATCGAGCCCGAAGCGTCCGTCGCTGTACGGATTCTGCTCGGTACCCGCGGCGTGACGTGGTCCGGGACCAAACGAGTTGGCGCTGCCGATGTGCACCAGCTTGCTCAGCCCGCCTTCCAACACTGCTTCACCCAGCTGCACAACCGCGTCGTAGTTGAGCCGCCACGTAGCACGCGAACGCGCCGGCCAGATGTCGGTAGATGCCACCGTGTGGATAACCGCGTCGCATCCGTCGATTGCGCGCAGCACGTCCGCGCGCACCAGGATATCGCCCTCGTAGCCCTCGATCGCCAGGCCGTCCAGAGTACCGGTGTGGCGTCCTGGCTGCAGCAGCGCACGCACCGGGTAGTCGCGTTGCAGCAACTCGCGCACAATGTAACTGCCGAGCATTCCGTCGGCACCGGTCACCAGCACTTTCATGGACGGCACGGTAGCACCGTAACTGTGGTTGGTCAATCGCCCGGGCTTTCAGGCTGGACTCTGAAATATTGAACCGAAGCTCATTGAATTCTAACAATCTTCTGCTATCTTTTTGCTGTGGAACCGGCAATCAAGGTGATTCTGATTCGGGCGCTGCTCCTGGTACTGCTGCTGATCGTGGGCGGTATACTGGTGCTGAGATAGCACTTCGCGTTGACTCGCGGTGGACAATGCGCTACCTATAGTACATGATCTCGCTTGAAAGGTTTTGCGCCGACCATCTGCAGGGTGCCTGTCACACCGATGAGCGCACCCGCCGCAAGCACTCAACCGACATGAGTATCTATACTATTGTACCCGCTGCAGTGGTAGAGCCGGCCGATGCCGATGATGTCTCCCGCCTGCTGCAATTCTGCAACCAGGAACGGATCCCGGTTACCGCACGTGCGGGAGCCAGCAACACCGGCGGCTCTGCGATCGGTGAAGGGGTGGTGCTGCTGCCGATTGCGCAACCCTCCGACGCCGCTGATATCCGGCTGCAGGATTGCGGTGATGAGCTATTGGCATCCGTTCCCGCCGGCCTGCGCCACGACCGGCTGCAGGGCATGCTTAACCAGCGCGGGTTCCACCTGCCGTCCGATCCCTCCAGCGGGCCGCTCTCCTACATCGGGGCAAACGTTGCCACGCGAGCCAGTGGAGCGCACGCGCTGCGCCACGGTGCCATCGACCGCTATCTTCACTCTCTGGTGGTGCTTCTGGCCGACGGAACGCGGATCGATACGGCCGATACACAGATGATTCCAACCAGGATTCGCACAGGGCTCAGCACGATAGCCGGTGGCCTCTCCGCTGACCGTGACGCGGTGGAGCGTCTTCGCGCGGTCCAACAGCGCAAGACCGCCAGCGGCTACAACCTGCCCGCGCTGCTGGCAGCCCCCGGTCCGAACCTGACCGCGCTGTTTGCCGGCAGTGTAGGAACCCTCGGTATCATTGAAGCCGTACGACTTCGCTGCCCGACCGCACCGGCCGAGCAGAGCCTGCTGGTGCTCTCGTTCGACAGCGAGGCTGAAGCCTGTGATGCCGTCAGTGAGGTCCGTCGCAGCGATCCGGCTGCATGCGAAATACTCAACCGCTTCTGTGTGCAATTGCTGGCGGACCAGGGCATCACGTTTGCAGACTCGGCCGGCTCAATGCTGGTTGTAGAGTACAGCGGAGACAGCCCCGGAGCCGCCGCCGAGACCGCGCACAACGCCGCAGACCGGCTCTACGGTAACACTTGCGCGCGTACCGCGATTGCCATCAGCGACGCGCAGCAACAGGCAGCGTTCTGGAAAGTGCGTAAGAGAATGATGCTGCAGCTGCGCAACCGCTCAGATGGCCGCAGTGCGCTCTCGGTAGTCAACGACATCGGTATCCCGGTTGATAGCCTGGCACCGTTTTTGGAGGCGTTGACTCCAATCTTCTCCAATCGTGCTATTCCGCTGCCGATCTACGGTCATGCTGCCGACGGCAACCTTCACTTGCGACCGCTGTTTGACACACACGATCCGGCACTGGCAGACGTCGTTCGCGCCGTAGCCGATGAGACCTACCAGCTGGTGCTCTCTTTGGGCGGCACAATTACTGCAGAACACGGCATGGGCAGGCTGAGAGCACCCTATCTGCGCCGCGAATGGGGCGACTCGCTCTACGAAACCATGCGCGAGATCAAAGACCTTTTTGATCCGAGCGGCATTCTCAACCACGACGCAATGTTCTACGAAGGCGACCTGATGCGTCATTTTGGTAGTAATCGGTGATTGGACGGTAACCGCAATCGACGTTGCACTCCCGGCGCGCGCGTTGTTATAGTGTAACAGGAGGAGCAAACACAGTCCCTCGAGGAGGCATCCGGTGAAAATCGCGATAATCTCGGATATTCACGATAACGTCTGGAACCTGCGCTCGGTGCTCGCTGTCCTGGACGATGCCGATGCGATGGTCTGCTGCGGTGACCTGTGCGCCCCGTTCATGGTTGCCCGACTGGTAGACGGGTTTGGCCGCCGGCCAATCCACATCGTCTTCGGCAACAACGACGGCGATCTCTACCGCATCACCGAGGTAGCGTCAAAGTTCGACAACGTTCAGCTTCACGGTGAACTGTTCAGCAGCAGACTGGGCGGGCGCTCGTTTGTGGCTACACACTACGATACGGTGGCGGCTTCCATCGACACCTCAAAGGCCGATGTAGTCTGTTACGGCCACAATCATCAGTACGCACTCGAACGCAGTGCAAACTGCTGGGTAATCAACCCCGGTGCGGTGATGGGCTACACCCCGGCAGGCAACAAGGAGATCCCGGTCAGCTACGTTATCTACGACACCGATCTGCATCTGGCCGAGGGCCGGAAGATCGGCAACGGTAACCGCTGCGGCAGCCGCCCTGAACCGCTGCCCGCTCCAGCCGTTCAGCCCGGCGAGGCACACCGTGGATAACCACCTGGTGGCGCTCGACGGCGGGACGTTCCTGATGGGAACAGACGACTCCGAAGGGTTCCCCGCCGACGGCGAGGGGCCGGTGCGCGAAGTCCGGTTGTCCGCGTTCGAGATCAGCCGCTACGCCGTCAGTAACCGCCGGTTCGGCGAGTTTGTCAACGACAGCGGCTACGTGACCGAGGGCGAGCGCATCGGCTGGTGCTTCGTGTTTCATCTGTTTGTGAGCAAACTGGCTCACAAGCGCGGGCACGTACGTGAGGTACCCGGGCTGCCGTGGTGGCGTGCGGTGGAAGGCGCCTGCTGGCACCGCCCCGAAGGCAAGGGCTCCTCGATACGCGACCGCATGGACCATCCGGCGGTTCACATCTCGTGGAACGATGCTCAGGCCTTCTGCCGCTGGTCCGGCACGCGGCTGCCCACCGAGGCAGAATGGGAGTACGCCGCCCGTGGCGGGCTGGTGCAGAAGCGCTACGTGTGGGGAGATGAGCTTACCCCCGGCGGCGAGCATTTCTGCAACATCTGGCAGGGGAACTTCCCAACCTACAACAGCGCTGAGGACGGCTGGATCGGAACCTGTCCGGTGCGCCAATACGCGCCAAACGGGTTTGGTCTGTTCAACATGGCCGGCAACGTCTGGGAGTGGTGTGCCGACTGGTGGAGCCCGTCGTTTCACGCCGATGGCCCACGTGTGGACCCGCGTGGCCCTCACAGCGGCAGCGCCCGCGTGATGCGCGGAGGCTCGTACCTGTGCCACCACTCCTACTGTAACCGCTACCGCGTTGCGGCGCGCTCTTCAAATACCCCCGACAGCGCCACCGGCAACATGGGGTTTCGCTGCGCGCAATAGCCAGAATAGCTTTGTGCCGCTCAATTCAGCGGCACGCCGGCTGTGGATCAGCCGTCCGGCATCTGTACGGCTTCGATGGGCACCACCACTTCTCCCAGCGGATTCATGGCATTTATCAGCGAGACGCACGAGAAGCGCTGTAGCTTTTCAACCGACAGCGGCGCAGCCGTTATGGCGCGCTGCTGCAGCAGCCGCTGGCGCATGGTACCGGACAGCAGTGGTTCAGCCGGTGTCAGCCGGTCAACACCGTCATAAAAGACAAGGTTGCTGTAGGAGCTGTCGGTTACCAACCCGCGACGTACAATGATGATCTCATCGGCGTCACCGCGCTGATCCAGCAGGCGCTGCAGCGCGCTCCGATCAGCCCATTTGAAGCGGTAATCGATGTCATCGGCAACAACGCACTTCAGCGAGGCTACCGCCCGGCGCTGATACGGCTCGACTTCCACCCGTATCAGCCTCTCGGCGTAGGTCAGCCGCAGCTTGTGCAGACCTGTCTGCGGCAGAGCAGCCGGCAGAACCTCGCTCAACTGCAGCGGACCGGCGCCGGGGAAAAGTTCGCGACGCGTTGCATCCAGCCGCCGCTGGTGGTAGGCCAGCTGATGTGGGCGGCCGTCTTCAATGCGAATAGTCTCGATACAACGGCACATAGATCTTGTCCAGCAACTCCTGATACTCCAGATCAACCCGGCTGTCGATAGTGATGCCGCCGCCGCTCTTGAAGAGGTAACCGTCAGCGGTCTGCTCGACAAAGCGGATCAGCACACCGGAATCGAGCCGCTGTCCGTCAAACAGGCCGGTCACCCCGGTGTAGAAGCCGCGCTGGTAGCCCTCGGCCTCTGCGATGATGTGGCAGGTCATCTGCTTGGGGGCTCCGGTCACCGATCCCGGCGGCAGCATCGCCAGCAGGATATCGCCGATCCGACCCGGCCAGTCCGGCGCGAGCCTGCCGACAATCTCCGAGCTCATCTGCAACAGGCTACCACGGTCTGTCTTGAGTGTCTCTACGTAGCGGAAGCGCTCCACGCTGACCCTGCGCGCCACGCGTCCGATATCGTTTCGGATCAGGTCAACGATCGTAACGTGCTCCGCGTACTCCTTGGGATCGGCCAGCAGCGCATCGGTCTGTCGCTGTCCTTCCCCGCTGCGTGTGCCCTTCATCGGACAAGACCGGATCACGCCATCGGCGATGGTTACAAACGGCTCGGGTGAGAACGCCACAAACCGGTCACGCAGCCAGACACGGTATTTTGCCTCGCTATGATAAAAGAGGTCGACCAGCGAACCGCTGATTGCAATCCGGGTCGGTAGTGTCAGGTTGACCAGGTAGGAGTTCCCGCGCCGCAGGTGCTGCTGCACTGTGTCAAACGCCTGTTGATAGCGCGCGCGACTCGGAGCACTGAGAACCGAGATGCGCGGCGGATCACGCTCCGCCGGCGGTCGCTGCAGATCATTACCGGCGCCGCGGATCCAGTATTTCAGCTGCGTAGCGTCAACCTGCTGCAGCGGCACAACCAGTGGTTCATGAAGCGCGTAGTCGAGCACAAACACAAACGGTTGGGCGGCGGCGCCGAGATCGTTCATCACCCGGCAGGCTCGCATCGCTGCCGGGTTGGCGCCAAAATCGTGCATCGTCAGCGGCGCTTGCCCCGCTGCTCGACGTGGCGCGCCAGAATAAACAGATAGTCGGACAGGCGGTTCAGGTAGTTCTGGCAGGCGTGCAGATCGTGGCGGCCGCGCTCGCGGATAACGCTGACCAACCGGCGCTCGCTGCGGCGGCAAACGCTGCGCGCCACGTCTACGGCTGCAGAGAGTGCTGTCTCGCCGGGAACCACAAAGACCGGATCGATACGCGTATTCTGCAGCAGCTTCTGCTCGACGCCCTCGAGTGCTTCAACGTCGCTATCGGTAACCTGCTCTAGAGTGGCGTACAGCTCGTGATCCGGGGACGTTGCCACCATCGCGCCAACGCGCAGCAGAGTACGCTGCATGACGGTCAGGCCGAACTCATCGCCGAGCTCAGCGCGCAGCGCCGCGCGAGCAGCGCCGGTGAAACTGTTGGCCTCGTCGATATCGCCAACTGCCGCAAATATCAGATCATCCTTGCGCCGCCACTCACCGGAATAGTAGCCCGATTCACCGCGGTCTCCACCGCGCGTGGTTACCCATTCAAAAGGCGTCTCTTCACCCATGGTTACCCCTTCTACCGCTCCTGTTTCAGCGCTGCGGCCAGCTCGGCTATTGAGCCGAAGCGGCAGACGCTGTCACCAGAAGTCAGGATGCCGACCGCGCGCCGTGTGTCGTGAAGCTCCACGCGTACATCCGGCTGCAGATCACTCTCCACCACCGCACAACCGAGCCGCTGAAGCGCCCGCGCGGTCCATTCGCGAGCCAGTCCGCTACCGATCAACGTGGCCCGACGAGCTGCAGCGCTGTTGACCGTGAAACTGCCGCTCTGCGCGTCAAAGCTCACGCGACCGGTTCCAAAGACGGCGCCGAACTCGCCGCTGAGCACCAGATCCTCGGGTGTCCCGACGCGCAGGCTGCCGTCGCTGCCGATCAGCCACAGCTTATCTGCAGTGCGCAGAGCCAACTCGATATCGTGCGTTGACACCACAACCGCGTGTTGACCGTGCAGGCTCAGCCGGCGCAATGTGTGCATGGTCTCAGCGCGGCCGGTAACGTCAAGATACGCTGTTGGCTCGTCAAGAACAAGGACAACCGGGTTCTGCGCCAGCGCGCGTGCGATCAGCACCTTCTGCCGCTCGCCGTC
>SKLB01000275.1 GCA_007123465.1 Spirochaetales bacterium | reverse complement strand
GCCACGCCCCGTTCGACATGTACAACGTCGATTATCGACCCGGTGTCAAGTTATACATCAAACGGGTTTTCATCACCGACGATCAGAAGGATCTGATGCCGGCCTACCTGCGTTTTGTGCGCGGTATCATCGACAGCGAAGACCTGCCGCTCAACGTAAGCCGCGAGACGCTGCAGCATAATCGGGTGCTGGCCAATATTCGCCAGGCCGGGGTCAAGAAACTGCTCGGCGAGTTTCAGCGGCTTGCCACCGAGGATCCCGAGCGCTATACGCAGTTCATCGAGCAGTATAACCGCCCGCTGAAGGAGGGACTTTACTCGGATTTCGGCAACCGCGAGGCGTTGCTCGAGCTGGTGCGCTTCAAATCCTCGAGTGCAGAAGGCTACACCAGCCTGGCTGAATACAAGCAGCGTATGCTGCCGGACCAGAAGTCGATCTACTACACCAGCGGCGATAACGAAAACGCATTGCGCAACTCACCGCTGCTGGAAGCGTATCGCAAGAAGGACATCGAAGTTCTGATCATGGATGACGATATCGATGAGATCGTTGTTCCGTCGATCGGTAGCTACAAGGATACCGAACTCAAGGCAATCAACCGCAGCGATGCCGGTGAAGATATCGCCGGAGAGAATGACAAGGCCAAGGCAGACGATGCCCGGCCGATTGCCGAGAAGATAAAGCAGGCCCTCGGTGACCGTGTCAAGGACGTCAAGGTTTCAGTGCGGCTGTCTGATTCTCCTTCGTGCATCGTTGTCGATGAAAACGACCCGACAATCAAGATGCAGCAACTACTCAAGTCGCTCGGTCAGGGCGAGGTTCCCGAGGTCAAGCCGATCCTCGAGATCAACCCGGATCACCGCATAGTCAAGGCGCTGGCAGACATCAGCGATCAGGCGATGATCGACGACGTCAGCTTCCTGCTGCTCGAGCAGGCGCTACTGGTAGAGAACGTCCCGATCACCGATCCGGCCGCATTCGTAAAGCGCCTCAATCGGGTGCTCGAGAAAGCGGTCTGAGCAGAATTACCGCGGTTCGGCCCGTTAACTCCTGGTTCGCGGTGCCACCACGGTCTTGGAGATCAGGTAGTCGCACAACGGTTCACTGTCGGCGATGTAGAACTGGTCGGCCATCTTCCAGTGTGAGCCGCCGCTGCTGCTCAACCGGTAGTTCTGCGCGTTGATCTCGGGGCCAACCACGCGACCGTCGGCAAACTTCATCGTGAAGTCGAGCGCGTCAAAGAAGGCGATAGCGGCGGCAATATCCCACAGCTTGACGTTGGCGATGTAGCCGATGAACGATCCGAGTATCAGATAGACCGCCGAGTAGACGCACGAACCGTTGGATTGCACCGATTGCGGACCGTGGTAGAAGCCCTGCTTGGCAACCTCCTGCGATATACTGACCAGCCCGATGCGTTTGGGATCCAGCTGCGGCGGCTTGAACGGGGTCAGTCCAGCGGGGTCCCATTGTTTCCGGTCGGCGCCGAGTTTGGTGTAGTAGACCGTTCCAGCGTCGGTGATCATCAGATCTCCGGAGACCGGCAGCAGAATTCCACCTTCTGTGATAATACCACCACGGCTGAATCCGATTGAGACTCCCCACGTCGGTAATCCGAAAGCAAAAGATGACGTGCCGTCGATAGGGTCGACAATCCAGGTGGTGTGCTTGAGTGCCTGCTCAAAGTAGTCGTCGGGGTGCGTTTCGAACGTCTCTTCACCCAGCAGGTAGACGCCTTTGTGCGGGTGATCGAACAGTGTTGCCAATTCGCGTTCGATAGCTTTGTCGGCCTCGGTGACAATTGACTTGTCAGCTTTGATAGAGATCCCAGGGTCACCAAAGAACGACAGCGCGGTCCGTCCGGCATCCAGCAGCAGTTGCACGACCGCGTCACGGTCCCACGATTGCATAATCATAGCCCGCAATATAGCACGCCAATGTGGAATTGGCGACGCCCTGCACCATCCTCAGCGACGAAAACGCACCACCCGCCAGCCGTTGCGCAGCGCTATTCGACGCAGTCGCGGATCGGGGTTTACCGCCACTGGTGTGCCCACGGCGCTGAGTACCGGCAGGTCATTGACGCTGTCGGTATAGAATCCGCAATCTGCGGCTACCGCGTTATGCAGGCGAATAAACTCCAGGACTCGTCTCAGCTTCTCGTCCCCAACGCACGGTATCCCCAGAGCGCGTCCGGTAGCTACGCCGTTCTCGAACTCCAGCTCGGTAGCGATGACACCATCCATACCAAGCCTCTCGGCCAGCGGTCTGACCAGAATATCGAGCGAAGATGTAGCGATAACGGTCGCAGTTCCCTGCGCCTGAAACCGGGTAACAGTTGCAACGGCGTCCTGGAACAGGTCATGCTGCATGCTGAATGCTACTGCCGCGTCGGCAATCAGCGTCAGTTCTGCGCGCGTGCGGCCGCGAATGGCGGCGACCTCTTGGCGCAGATCGCGCTGGGTTATCATACCCATACGGTAGCGTACGTAGAACATCGGCATGTGCAGCAGCAAACGCAGCGAGAAATGCCCCATGCGGAGACCCTGCTCCACGAAACGTCGACCGGTTGAGTGCCGCGTCAGCGTGTGATCAACGTCGAAGAACATCATGCGCGCTGCAGCGACTCCAGCTGTGCAAAGAAGCCGGGATAGGTGACCGCAGCGCTTTCGGCGCCGGCGACGCTGGTTTCGCCGGCCGCTCCCAGAGCGGCTATCGCCAACGCCATTACCACCCGATGATCGTGATGACCGTCAACAGCAGCACCGCGCAGTAGCGGTACTGCGCCGGCCGGAAGGATTTCCAGTCCGTCGGGCAGTTCGCGGATCCGGGCCCCCATTCGGCCGAGCTCGCTGGCCATGACTGTTATTCGGTCGGTCTCCTTGAGACGAGCCTGGGGTACGTTCACCAGCCGCACCGGCTCACGCGCAAAGCAGGCGGTTGCCGCGAGCGCCGGCAACGCGTCCGGCATGGCGTTCAGGTCAAAATCACCGCCGGACAGGTGCGGTCTGCCTTTGGCTGAACGTGCCGGACCACTGATGGTGACAAGCCGGTCATACACCGTTACCGTACAGCCCATCGCGCGCAGGATCGTGATCACCTCTTTGTCGCCCTGCGGGTCGTCCATGTCCAGTCCCTCGAGCTGCAGTTGGCAGCCGGTGATGGCAGCGGCGCACAGGAAGAACGTTGCTGAAGAAAAATCGCCTGCTACGCGCGTCTCGAATGCGCGGTAGCCTTGAGCTCCCGCCACGTGAAAACGGCGATACTCGTCACGTTTGACGGCGATGTTCTGGCCGGCAAGCCACGCCAGGGTCATATCGACGTAGGGGCGCTCGTGCAGCAGCGGAACTTCGATGGTGGAGTCACCCGCCGCCAGCGGCAGCGCAATCAGCAGACTGGAAAGATACTGACTGGTGGGGCATTCGATCGAGGTAAGTCCACCGCTGATCGGGCCGTGCAGGCAGAACGGTGCGGCATCCTTGTCACGCGTGGTAAATGCCTCGGCACCGAGATCGGTCAGAGCCTGCAGCAGCGCGCGGATGGGGCGGTTGCGGATCTGGTGATCACCGGTAAACACGGTCCAGCCGCGAGTCAGCGCGGCCGCGCCGGATAGAATGTAGAGGGTGGTACCGGAATTCCCGACGTTGATCACGTCCTCCGGCGGCTCGATCCTGCCCGCGGTCCCCTCGATGACAAGCTCACGTAGACGTCCGTCGCTGTCGCGCAGTTCCTCGATCGCAGCCCCCAGCAGACGGCACGCCGCAATACAGGAACGTGCGTCCTGGGAATCGAGTGGTTCGAAAAGGCGCGAACGACCCTCCGCCAGCGTCGCAATAACAATTCCGCGAATGGTGTGAGATTTTGAAGCCGGCACCGCAACCGTTCCGGAGATTGCGTGGGGTCGGATTGTGGCAGACGACATAATGGCGAAGTGTAGCGGGTCTGCGCCGCGCAGTGCAAGCGGTAGGCGTCTCAGTGCGATACACTGGTAGTGCGTTTTCAGTTCAGCGCCGAGGCGCCGACAATTGAAACAGGGGGATCGACGATGAATCAACGCCTATTCCGGACGTTTGTGTGGCCCACTATGGCGCTGGTTGTGGTTCTACTGCTGTTCCCGACACAGGTAGAGGCACAACGCTTCCGCAACCCGGCGTACGACTACTACCTCGACATTCCCATAGGGTGGTCAGTGCTGCACGCCGAGACCGCCGAGGAGGTGAGCTTCACCGACCCGCAACGAAGCGCAATCTTTCAGGTCTTTGCCTTCGAGAATCGATTTGACTCGATTGATCAGCTGCATAGCTACGTGCAGCTACAGTTCCAAACGCACGGTGACCATTCCGCGTTCACCTTCAACAATCACGACAGCGTACTCGCCGACTACCAGTTCCAGGCCGGTCGCCACGATCTGCGGGGCTACTTCGTTATGATCCACGCCGCGACGCGCAGCTACGTGATTATGGCGTACGCTCCAGTCGAGCACTACGAGCGCTACCACGACGTGCTGCTCTCGGCCATAGACTCGTTTGCACCCGCAAGCAGCGCGCGCCGGCTGCCGGGCCCGATCAGCCAGTTCTATTATCCGCACCCCGCGCCGCAGCCGCAGGAGGTCACGCTCAGTATCGACGATACTGAGCTGAGGCTAGCGTTCGATGAAGGTGAGATCGAGGGTGCAGAGGTTCTGATCGAGCGCGAGGCGCGCGTGCTGAGCGGATACGGACAGGGTACCTATACCCGGCCCGACCCGCAGGATCTGCCGCCGTGGGCTGCCGCCTGGCAGCGCTACTATCGTGCCATCTACCGCGACAACTACTCGCGTCTCGAACCGCTGGCCGAGCAGCTGGCCGTACACTTTGAACGCAGCGGGGTGCCGCGGCAACAGTTTCCGCACCAGCTGTTGGCGTGGTTGCAGGGGTTCGAGTTTTTCCAGACCGAATCGTTGTCGCGACTGTTGTCACCGCCGGCGACGCTTGCGACGCGCTCAGGGGACTGTGACTCGCTCGGCTTGACCTACGTGATTCTGCTGCACCAGCTCGGGTTTGACGCAATCCTGCTGGTTTCCAGCGAGTATGCGCACGCGGTTGCCGGGGTCAACGTCCCCGGAGCAGGCTGGCGCTACCCGTTCGAAGGCCGTTCCTACCTGGCCGCCGAGATGACCGCCAGCGTCGACCTCGGTCTGATAGACAGTACTCAGGCAGACCCCGGCGGCTGGATCCCGATCGGGTTTCGTGATCCTCCAGCGCGCTGATCATGGGGCGCTGAGCTTATCGGAGGACTCTATTGCAAAGCTGAAATCGCGTGAGTCGTCAACAACAAAGCGGAATCGATAGAGGTCGAGATCCTGGTCTACTCCCATCAGGTCGTAGTATTCTTCAGCGGCACTGCGCAACACCAGAATTTCAGCGTATCGATCGGGGCCCAGCACGGTGCGCGCGTCGAGCACGTCGACTCCCCAGCTGGCTGAATCTGAGGGGGAAACAAACAGATAGTGAATTTCGTGATCGAGCTGGTTGTGGAGCTGTAGCGTAGCGAAGTCGAGCGGCCCGAATGGCCCCGCCAGTTCGGAAAGGGTAACACTCTGCACGTGTGAATGGCCGTCGCACAACTCCACGTCCCAGACGGTGTATGCGTCTCCATCCTCATCGATCGCCAAGAAATCGAACGCGTTGCACTCGTCGGGGTAGAGTACGTAGAAACTGAGCTTCTGGCCCGAGTCGAGTGTGCGCGTGGTGCCCAGAATATCGGCGCCCCAATACTCGCTGTCCGACGGCGAGAAAAAAAGGTACAGCATGTCGTAGGCGGTTTCGTTTACAAAGGTCACCTGGTTCAGGTGCTCCGGTGAAAAGGCGTCCACGGGTGCCGGCGGCAGCAGCGCAGATGCCAGCAGCGCTATCAGCAACAGTTTCTTCATTTCCGTCTCCCTCAGGTCTGGATCGCAGCGTCTTCATTATACACCAGGTGCTGCCGATGTGCTCCGGTTTGCCGCGACGCGTAGACAAAGCGCGCCGAGCCGCGTATGGTAGCCCATGGAACAGATAGCCTTTTCGTACAATGAGATTCACAACACGGTTGCCGAGTTGGCCCGGCGCGTTGATGAGTCAGGTTATGCCCCGGAGGTCATCGTTGCCATAGGCACCGGCGGGTTCATTCCGGCGCGGATCATCAAGACGTTTCTCAACCTGCCGATCTACACCGTGGGAATCTCGCTCTACCTCGAGGATCACACCACGTTGCCGAGCCCAAAGAAAATTCAGTGGATCGACGAAGTAGAGCAGAAGCTGGATGGCCGCCGCATTCTCCTGGTGGACGAGGTGGATGACAGCCGCACAACGCTGGAGTACTGTATTCGTGAACTGCTGAGCAACAATCCAGCGGCGCTGGCGGTGGCGGTGCTACACAACAAGCGCAAAGAAAAACGCGGTGCGATTCCAGCTGAGGTCAGCCACTACTGGGCCGGCCAGGAGTTGCCCGATGCCTGGATCAAGTACCCGTGGGATGCGCTCGATATCGACCGGCAGGACAG
>SKLB01000195.1 GCA_007123465.1 Spirochaetales bacterium | reverse complement strand
TGCGGCGGGTGACCTGGATTCCGTTGAGCGATGGGTCGATGCCTTCCAGATCCGCGATCCGCATGATGTCGCGAAACCAGGCGTCCAGTTCTACCAGTTGCATGCGTGCCATTATATCGACCCAGTCCGAATTTGCAACCGAGCGCAGCGCGCCTTGTATCTCGGCGGAGGAAGTACTATCTTAGACTGGCAACCGAATACGCTTCCCGATAGGGCTACCATACGATCATGACCAGAAACCCGAACGCCGCCGTCCCCGCTACGGCGGCCACACCTGTCAATCCTTCCGAAGACGTGGACCAGCATCTGCGCAGCGCGTTGCTTGACCCGAAGCTGGTTCGGTTTGGCATCAGCGAAGAGGACGTGCGAGCGCTCGATGACGCGGAGCGCGGCTTTGATATCATTGGCCAACCGCGAGCACTGCGGGCGCTGCACCTGGCGGTTCAGATGCGGGGCAAAGGCTACAACCTCTTTGTAACCGGCATGCCCGGCACCGGAAAGCGATCGGCGATCCGCCAGGTAACCGAGCAGTACCGCGGAGACCTCTCGCGCTTGCGAGATTACGCTTACGTATACAACTTCCACCGCCCTGACCGGCCGCGCCTGCTGACGTTTGCCCCCGGGGCGGGGACGCAGTTTCGCGATGCAATGCACGCCCTGGTAAAGACCGTGCGTCAGAACCTGGAGGCGTTGTCCCAGAACGAGCGTTTCACCAGCAAGCGCGACCAGATCATCATCCAGGCCGAGGGTCACGAGAATAGGGCACTGAGGGATTTTGAGGGTCGAATCGGGCGCGAGGGGTTCCAGATCGTCCAGGTCGAGGACCACGATGAGCAGCAGCGCACCGACATTGCACCGGTCTACGACGGCGAGACGACCAGCTTTGACGCTATTCAGAAGCGCGTCAACGGCGGAGAGATCGACGAGTCGTGGTGGCGCAACGCGCGCGAGAAGTACTACCAGTACATGGATGAGATGAACCAGATCTTCCTGCGCCTGCGCAGCGAGCGCGGCCGTATCGAGCAGAAACTGAAGGATCTGCGCGTCGCGGCAATCGAGCCCGGCGTTGACCAGGCGTTTGCCGAAATCAAGGCCGGCTTCGCCGACCCGGCGATCCATCGCTACCTGGACGATGCCCGCAGCGACATCCTGGAGAACGTTGACTGGTTCATGCCGCCGCAGAGTGACACCGTACGGGACGAACCGGAAAGCCTGCCGATAGAACGCTACGATGTCAACGTGATCGTAGATCACCGCTACAGCACCGAGGCCCCGCTGGTCTTCGAAAGCCACCCCGATTACCAGAAGCTGTTCGGCCTGCAGGAATACGCCATGGAGCCCGGCGGCGAAACGCGCACCAGCTTCATGATGCTGCGCGCCGGGGCGCTGCTCAACGCGTCCGGCGGCTTCCTGGTTCTGCGCGCCGAGGACATCATACCCCACGAAGATCTGTGGAATGCGCTCAAGCGTGCCATCGGCGACGCCCAGGCGGAGATCCGCCCCACGCCCGGTCCGCTGCCGGTGCCGGTCGGCGCGCTCAAGCCCGAGCCGGCGCCAATCGACGTCAAGGTGATTCTCTCCGGACCCGACTCGCTCTACGACATTCTGTACAATCAGGACGATGAGTTCGGCAAGCTGTTCAAGGTTCCCGCCGAGTTCGACTCAATGATGAACCGCAGCCCCGAAACGATGCGCGAATACGTCGGGTTTTCCCGGTTGATCGCGCGCGAAGAGAAGCTGCTACCGCTGCATCCCTCGGCGCTGGCTGCCATTATGGAATACGGCGTGCGCCTGTCCGAGTTCCGCGACAAGCTCAGCACGCGCTTCTCGCAGATAGCCGACCTCATCCGCGAGGCCGACCACTGGGCACGCGGCGAGGGTATGAGCGAGATCAACCGCGACATGGTTGACCGCACGCTCAACGAGCGCCGCTACCTCTATAACCTGCCCGAAGAGAAGATCGATGAGCAGATCCTTTCCGGTGAGCTGCTGATCGACGTGCGCGGCAGCGCCGTGGGGAGAATCAACGGACTTGCAATTGTCGACCGTGGCTTCTACGCCTTCGCGCGCCCGATGCTGATCACCGCGCGTACCGCACCCGGCAGCGACGGCATCATCAATATCGAACGTGAATCGGGGCTTTCCGGCGAATTGCACGATAAGGGCATCTACATCCTGGAGGGCTTCCTGCAGTCAAAGTACGCGCGCGATTTTCCGTTGTCGATCACCGCCAGCGTCTGTTTTGAGCAATCCTATGTCGAGGTTGACGGAGACTCCGCGTCATCGGCCGAAGTCTACGTCCTGCTGTCGGCAATTGCCGACGTTCCGCTGCGCCAGGACATCGCGGTTACCGGATCGGTCAATCAGATGGGCGAGATTCAGCCGGTTGGCGGCATCAGCGAAAAAGTCGAAGGTTTCTACCAGGTGTGTCTCCAGATGGGCATCACCACTACCCAGGGTGTGATTATCCCGCGCCAGAACCTGCCCAATCTGATCCTGTCGCACAAAGTTCAGCAGGCAATTCAAGAGGGCCACTTTCACATCTGGACCGTTCAGACCATCGATGAAGGCATGCAGATCCTTACCGGGGTCCCTTCGGGCACCCGGGGGCCGCGCGGAGGGTTTGAACCCGGCAGCGTCAACGCGCTGGTTGAGAAACGGTTACGCTCGATGGCCCATCAGGTCAAGAGCTTTGGCGGCAACTGAAAACGTATGCAGCACTACAGAATTTGACAGGCCCGGCTCTGGCCACAATACTACCGATTAGGGTAGAGTAGGCAGCGACGGAAAACCATACAGCTTAGGCGGCGGAGTAATGGCAAAAATAGTGGACGTAGGCAAAGTTCTGCAGGCGGCGCGCAGTTCGATTCCGCTGACGGTCAAGTCCTACACACTGCCACACGAGACCGAGATGTACCTCGAGGAGATTCTGGGACATTTTCTGAGGGAAATGGGTCAGGAGAAACTCAAGGATCCGCTGGCCTACTGCCTGCGCGAGCTGGCCGTCAACGCCAAGAAAGCCAACACCAAGCGCGTCTTCTTTGAAGAGAAGCAGCTCGACATCGAAGACCCTAACGACTACCAGCAGGGCATGCAGAACTTCAAGCAGGAGACCCTGGACAACATCAATCACTTTCTCGAGCTGCAGAAGAACGCCGGGCTGTACGTCAAGGTCATCTTCCACGCCAAGGGGCGTGATCTGCACCTCTACGTGGTCAACAACGCGCTGATGACGCGCAAGGAACAGATCAGGATCTACGACCGCATCGCGCGCTCGCGGGCGTTCAGTTCACTCGAAGAGGCCCTGACTACGGTGCTGGATGATTCCGAGGGCGCTGGTCTCGGGATAGTCATCCTGGTGCTCATGCTGAAGAAGATCGGCCTCGACGAGGACGCCTTCGACATAGATTCAGACGGTAATGAGACAATCGCCAAGGTGGTTATTCCGATGTCGAAGGTTCGCCTCGAGAGCCTCGAGCTGATCTCCGAGCAGATTGTGCAGGAGATAGATTCCCTGCCCCGGTTCCCCGACAACATTGTGAACCTGCAGAAGATGATCAGCGATCCGGACACCGAGATCACCCAGATTGCACGCCAGATCAGCACCGATCCATCGCTGACCGCCGACCTGCTGAAGGTAGTGAACTCGGCGGCCTTTATGCTGCCCAAAAAGGTTGACAACATTGTAGAAGCGGTCAAGCTGGTGGGAATGCGCGGGCTGCGCAACCTGCTGTACTCCTACGGAACGCAGAAGATTCTGGGTGCCGAGACCGCCGAAACCAAGAAGCTGTGGGAACACAGCTACCGCACCGCGTTCTACGCCTACAACCTGGCCAAGAACCTCAGCCGTAAGAAAGAGATTCTCGACGATGTCTACGTTGGCGGTATCCTGCACGATATGGGCAAGATCATCTTCTCGTCGGTGCACCCCGATCTGATGAGCAAGATCAACTCGTTCTGCCACGAGAAGGCAATTCCGTCGGAGATTTTTGAAGACCTGGCTGCCGGCCTCAACCATTCAGAGATCGGTGCGATGATTGCCGAAAACTGGAACTTCCCCGAAGCGCTGGTGGACGCAATCAAGTATCACCACACGCCGCACTCGGCACCGCAGCCGTACCGCGACGTGGTCTACACAGTCTACCTGGCAAACGCGCTGTGCCACGTTCGTGACGCGGGCCTCGGCATAGAGCAGATTGACCCGCAGGTACTCTCCTCTTTCAAGATCAGCAGCGAGGAACAACTCAAGACCATCGAGTCACGGCTGGATGCGGCCTTTGCAAAAGAGTCGATTTCGCACGGATAAGTGGGTAGACGACATCGGCTGAACAGCCGCTTGACGTTTGCCTCGCAATATATTACTTTCCCTATATAAAGCTATCTGTTCAGGGGGAAAGACATGGCAGTACGACTCTACAGCACTCCAACGTGCGGCTACTGCAATCAGCTCAAACAGTACTTTCGCGAACAGGGGGTTCCGTTTACCGAGTACAACGTAGCCAGCGACCTGCGAAAAGCCGACGAGATGGTCAAGAAATCGGGCCAGATGGGTGTACCGGTAGTTGATATTCATGGCAAGATCATTGTCGGCTTCAACAAGGCCGAGATTGACCGAGCACTCAAGAGGTAAGCAATGAGTTACGACACACGCGCCGTATACAAGGACGGGATGGCATTTGACATTGAGCTCGGTGGACACCAGCTGCACGCCGATGCCGACGCCGATCACGGTGGCCGGGACTACGGGCCGTCACCCAGATCTATGATGCTTGCGGCGCTTTCGGGCTGCACCGGTATGGATGTGGTGGCCATTCTCGGCAAGATGCAGATGCCGTTCGACAGCTTTGCGCTGGAGATCAGCGCCGAGAGCGCCGAACAGCATCCCCACGTCTATACCGCGGTTACCATCCACTACATTTTCAGCGGGGCGCAGGTGGACCGCGAAAAAGTCGAGAAAGCCGTCAAGCTCTCGCTCGAGAGGTACTGCCCGGTAGCCGCAACACTCAAGCACACCGCCGAGATCAGCTACGAGATTGAGATCAACCGCTAAGCGCGCGCCACCAGTGGTAGAGCACAATACCGCCGGCAACGGCAACATTCAGTGAGCCTTTGGCGCCGGCGGTGGGAATCGAGACCCTGCCGGCGGAGGCCTGCGCCAGATCCAGGGCTTCCGCACTGACCCCCAGTTCTTCCGAGCCTATCACCGCCATCCCGACCCGTGGAAACCTGAACTGCTCCAGGCTCACCCCGCCTGTTTCAACCGCCAGCAGCGAAGGTTGGGTCGCACGATCCCGCTCGATATCGCGCAGCGCCTGAGGCAGGGCAGCGCAGCGCCACGGTATCAGCCCTACCGCCCCCATCGAGGAACGTGCGGCGCGCGGGTGCTCGGGTGAAGCGCAGCCCTCGGAGAGAAAGATCTCGCGAACACCGAACGAATCAGCGGCGCGAAAGATTGCCCCGACGTTAAACGGCGAGCGAATATCATCGAGGTAGAGATAGATGTCCTGCACCCGCCGCTCGCTGCGATCGAGCTGCCCGGACTGATAGAAATCCCAGTCCGCCGGGGTGTGTCCGAGGTAGTTCTCGAGTCCGTAACGGATATCGCTGATCGGCCGGATCAGATCGGCACCGAGTGTCGCGTTGGGTTGCGCGGTAGTCTCGCAGTAGTTCTGCGCGCGCTGCCGCAGCGACTGCGACAGCTTCTGGTCCCGCGCCACCATGCTGAACAGGCCGCAGAGGTATTCGCAGTCCGGCAACCCGGTTTGGGCGCTGTCGGGGGACTGCAGGCCGCGCAGGTGGTACTCCAGGCGTAGCAGAATGCGCGAGATCTTGCGCAGCCGGGTCTTGCCGGGAAGCTCGGACAGCTTCCTGAGCGTGATCAGAACGCCTGCTTGACCAGCTCGTAGAGGTCGCTCTCGGACAGCGACACCGGCCCGAAACTGATCATCTCGAAGCGCGCGGCAACCTCGGCAATCTCGGCCACGTCATCGAGCGACAGGTCAAAGTCGCGCAGCCGCCCCGGCAGTTCGAGTTTGGCGATAATCCTGCGCGCTACCGTAGAAGCAAGCTCAGCGTCCTCGCCTTCGTGTAATCCCGGAACATCCTCGCCGAGGGCGCGGGCAACCTTGGCTATCTTGGCCGGCCTGACGCCGGCGAAGTGATCGAGCATGTGCGGCAGCAGCGCAGCGGCCACCCAGCTCTTGGGCACGTTGTGGAGGCTGTTGATGGCGTAGGTAAGCGCGCCGCCGGGCCCCTGGCTGCTCACCGAGAGGCCGATGGCGCACAGCAGCCCCGCCTCGCCGGCGCGCACCCGCGAAGCGATCTCGCCGGGATCGCGGCTCAGCTCGTCGATAGACTCTTTCAGCGTATCGATGGCGCGCAAAAACAGCGTATCGGAGAGAAAGGTACTGCGCGACGAAACGTAGCCTTCGATGCACGCCAGCAGCGTATCCATCATGGTTGCAGCGGCGTACTTGGCCGACATCGAAGCCGCCAGGTTAGGATCCAGGAACACCGCCTTGACCAGGCCCGGTGCGGT
>SKLB01000360.1 GCA_007123465.1 Spirochaetales bacterium | reverse complement strand
TCGATGTTCCCAACGCCAGCTGCATGGTGGTCGAACACGCCGAGCGTTTTGGACTGGCGGCGCTGCACCAGCTGCGCGGCCGAGTCGGACGTTCTGACCTGCAATCGTGGGCCTTCTTTGTTTACGCCGATGACTTGAGCGAGGAAGCCAAGCAGCGCCTGCGCGTACTGCACCAGACCGGCGACGGCTTCGCGATAGCCGAGGAAGACCTGCGGATCCGCGGACCGGGCGACCTCGCCGGCCTGCGCCAGTCGGGCTTTCTGCGTCTCCACGCGGCCGATCTGAACCGCGACGGCGACCTGCTGGAACAGGCACGCTCGGACGCCGCTGAGCTCTGCAGCGATGACGAGGAGCTGTCGCAGCACCCTGTTTTGCAACGCGCCTTGAACGCCCACGACCGTCTGGAAGAGCTGGCGCTGTGAGGAGACAATCATGAGGGTAACAGGCGGAAAGTACCGCGGGCGCATCATCGAATGCCCGCCGGGGATAATCCGTCCGGCGATGGACAAGATGCGTGAATCGGTCTTCGGATCTCTGGGGGATCTGCACGGGCGCTCGTTCCTGGATCTGTTTGCCGGATCGGGGTCTGTCGGTATTGAGGCGGCATCGCGCGGCGCCGAACCGGTAGTACTGGTTGAACGCGATCGAGCTAAACTTCCGGTCACGCGGCGCAATGCCGGTCTGGTTGAGAGCGATATTTCAATCAGCGCGCTGCCGGCAGAGAGTTACCTGCAACGCGCAACACGGCAGTTTGACGTGATCTTCCTCGATCCTCCGTTCAACTATCGCCACAAACTGGACCTGCTGCGCAAGGCCGCGCGCTCTGCTGCAATCGGCCCGCACAGCGTAGTACTGATTCATCACCGCTCGCACGAGACGCTTCCAGAACGCATCGATCTGCTGCAGTGCAGCGACCGGCGCGTCTACGGTGGATCAACGGTGACCTGGTTCCTGCCGGCTGCACCACCGTAGGCGCTTCGCTTCCCGAAGCGCAATCCATCTGCTATAGTTGCGGCGAAACCGCATGAGGAGCGTACCGTTTTGGTGTTAAACAGGCGCGGTTACCTGCAGATCCCGCAGGGTACCGAAGGGTTCTACCTCGAGGAGGCGTACCGCCACAAAAAGCTGACCGCTGAGGTTGAGCAACTTCTCTACCTGTGGGGCTATCTGCCGGTGCAGACTCCGGTATTCGACTACTATGACGCGTACGCAGCGCTATTGTCCGAAGATGAAGCACGCAAGATATACCGTTTGATCGACCGCGACGGTGACCTGCTGATGCTGCGTTCAGACGTGACCCTGTTCCTGGCCAAGCAGATGGGGATGATCCTGCGCCGCGATGACCTGCCGATGCGCGTCTGCTACGCGGACACTATCCTGCGCCACCAGAACCGTGAAGATATTTCCAAGAACGAGTTCTTTCAGACCGGTGTGGAGCTGATCGGACTGGATACACTGGATGCCGACCTGGAGGTAATCCTGCTGCTGCGGCGCACGCTGCAGCAGATCGGAGCGCCGCTGTATTACATCCACATCGGGTCACGTGCGCTGTTCAACGCCGGCTTTGACCAGGCGGATGCTGCGGTCGCTGCGCGCCTGCGCCGCGCGATAGTGCTGCGAGACATGCAGCAATTGAGTGCAGAGTGCACGCTGCTCGGCATTTCAGCCGCACGCAGCCGGGCCCTGCAACAGCTGTTCAGCTACATTGGTGATGCAACCGGGCTGTCAGCGCTGGCCAACTCGCTGCGCTCGGAACTCCAGGCGGCCGAGCTGCGGCAGATCGAGCGCCTGCAGCAGCTCTACCACACCCTCAATGAAGCCGATGACAGCGGATCCTATCGCATTGATCTCTCGGAGATCGGCAGCCAGTCGTACCACACCGGGGTAGTGTTTCAGGCCTACGTTGACGGGCTCGATGCATCGGTTGCCGCCGGCGGCCGCTACGACCGTCTCTACGGCAGGTTTGGACTCGAAACGCCGGCGGTTGGCTTCTCGATAATGCTGCGCAAACTGCAGGACGACGCTGCCGTGGATGCGCGTTTCACCCCGCAGATCAGTGAGGCGGCAACCGGCCGCACCTTTGTGCAGCGCTTTCGTGACGCCGAAGTTCGCCGGCGCGCCGGCGGGAGCGCCACCCTATGAGCGCCGCACAACGTTATCCGCTGACAATCGCGCTGCCGAAAGGGCGCTTGCACGATCAGATTCGCGAATTGTTCGCGCGCTGTGGACTGGCATTCAAGTTCGAGAGCCGCAAACTGGTTGCAGAGGACCGTGAGGGCAGCGTACGATTGATGCTGGTAAAAAACAGCGATGTACCGGTGTACGTTAATCACGGCATTGCGGGCCTTGGCGTCTGCGGTGACGACGTCCTCTACGAGTCCGGCTTCGACTACTTCCGGCTGCTGACCTTTCCGTTCGGCAGCACCCGGATGTGCCTGGCCGGCCGCCGCGATCATGATCCGCAACAGGACCACGGCCGTCTCAAGGTAGCCACCAAATTCACCCGCTTTGCCCACGATTTCTTCCATCAGCGCGGTATTCCGGTGGAAGTGATCAAGCTTGGCGGCTCGGTTGAGCTGGCGCCGCTGCTGGGCCTGGCACCGTATATCGTTGACCTGGTGGAAACCGGCTCAACGCTCACAGCCAATGACCTGGTAGTCAACGAAGAGCTGACGCAGATCCAGGTGCACCTCATTTCAAACCCCGCGTACTACAAGTTTCACTACGCCCAGGTCAACGCGCTGGTACGCCGACTGCAGAATCATGATTCACAAGGAGACGCAGATGAATCCACAGCAGGCTGAAATCACGCGCGATACCCGGGAAACCCGGATCAGCGCACGCGTGGATCTCTCGGACGCAACAACCATCGACATCAACAGCGGCATTGCATTCTTTGATCATATGCTCACCGGCATGGCGTTTCATGGTTCGATCGGCCTCTATCTGCGTGCCGAAGGCGACCTGGACGTCGAATATCACCACACCGTGGAGGATGTTGGGCTGGTGCTCGGCGACGCGCTCTACCAGGTATTCCAGCAGCTCGGCAGCGTGCAGCGATTTGGTCACGCCATCATCCCGATGGACGACGCGCTCAGCGAAGCGGTGATCGACGTCTGCAACCGTCCGTACCTGGTCTACAATGCCGACTATCCCCAGGACTACTGCGGCCAGTTCCCGGTAGCGCTTTTTCGCGAGTTCTTCTGGGCTCTGGCGGTACGCGCGCGTATCAATCTGCACCTTGTTGCACGCTACGGTCTCAACAGTCACCACATGACCGAGGCGCTGTTCAAGGCGCTCGGTCGCGCCATTTCGCAGGCCTATCAGCCAAAATCCGGTGACAATTCAGCCATGTCGACCAAGGGCACAATCTAGTCCGGCCCACCGGCTAAACGCAGCGAGCTGAGCTGGAATTGACGTCCGTTTTGGTCTATATTGGTTGTTCAGGACGGCAGCTTCATGGCAAACGTGAACAGTAAACACCCGCCGTCTCCCGGCTTTGTCAAGGTTGCCGCGGACAGGCGGCCGCAGATCTCTGCGGAGCAGCGGTCGGTGCTGATCCGCAAGGGCAACCAGCTGTTCAATGCCGGCAAGTTCGAGGATGCCAAGCGGATCTTCCTGACGGTCGGTTATAGTGACGGGATAATCCGTGTGGGAGATCTGCACATGAAGCGCAATCAGCCGTTGGAGGCGTTCAGAATGTACTGGCTGGCGCCCGATCGTAGCAGAACAGAGCCGCTGATCGAAAAGATGGCGCAGATCGTACAAGCCTGGCTACACGAGCCGGACAGCGCGGACTGATAGCGCATTCTTCTGGTTGGAACTGGAATGGTATAATGGCGTTACACAACAGGCAGCATGACAAACACTCAGTGGATGCTCCCGCGGAGTCCGGTGTGGATATCGCCGAACTGTCGCAACGCGGCTATCAGCTTCTGAAAGAGAAGCTCCTCGATGAAGCAGATGAGTGCTTCCGCCAGATCCTGGAGCAGGAAGAGTCCAACAACTACGCGTTGGTGGGGCTGGGGGACTCGGCGCGCAAGAGACGCGATTTTCACGCCGCGGTTGCCTATTATGAGAAATGCCTTGAACACCACCCGGACAACAACTACGCGCTGTTTGGCCTGGCCGACTGCTTCAAGAGCCTGAAGTACTTCCACCGCGCGATAAAAGTGTGGGAGCGCTACCTCAAGCACGACGATCAGAACGTTACCGTGCTTACCCGCGTGGCCGACGCCTACCGCAAAGTGCGTGACTTCCACAATTCAAAGCAGCTCTACCTGCGGGTACTGGAAATGCAGCAGGATAACGCGTACGCGCTTATCGGTCTGGGGCATCTGCATTACGATTTCAAGGAGTACGCCGGAGCGCTGCAGTACTGGGGGCGGATGTACGAGTTACACGGCGATTCGGTTGATATCCGCGTGCTGACGTCGATGGGAAACTGTCACCGCAAGATGAAGACCTTTGCCGAAGGTGTTCCGTTTTTCGAGATTGCCCTGAAGCGCCAGCCCGGCAACTTCTACGCGCTGTTCGGCCTGGCCGACTGCTACCGCGGGCTGGGGGAGCCCGGGCAGTCGCTGGACTACTGGAACCAAATCCTGGAGCGAGACCCGGCAAACAAGGTCATTCTTACGCGTGCCGGGGACGCCTACCGCTGCATGGGACAGGTGGACCTTGCCGAGCGCTACTACACCAAGGCCCTGAATATCGAGTTCGATGAGTACGCCGTACTGGGCCTGGCACTGGTCAACAAGGCGCGCGGAGATATGCCTCAGGCGATTGAATCGCTCAGCGGTCTGCTGCGCAACGACGCTTCGAACCCCCGACTCTACCTGGAATTGGCGGAATGCCACCTGGAACTCGGCCAGCGCCGCGAAGCGCAGCGCGTGCTGCAGCAGGTGGAAGCGCTGGGCATCAAGGGGCGCACTATCAGCGCCTTCTACGACCGCCTCAAACAGCAGCTCTAAGCGCTACGACTCCAGTACGGCCTTTATCCGGCGCACACCCTGCGATGACGACTGCTCCTTCAGAATCCGAAAGCGTCCAAGCTGGGCCGTGTGCTCCACGTGCGGCCCGCCACAGACTTCTTTGGAGAAATCCCCGATCGAATAGACCTTGACCACTTCATCGTACTTATTGCCAAACAGTGCCATAGCCCCGGCGTCGCGCGCTTCATCGAGGCGCATGGTGGTGAAGCTCACCGGGAGATCGCGTTCGATCTGCTGGTTGACTATCTGCTCAACGCGCTCCAGCTCCGCGGGCGACATCTTCTCCGGATGCGAGAAGTCAAACCGCAGCCGTTCCTGGGTGATGTTGCTTCCTTTCTGGGCCACGTGTTCACCGAGCACTTCACGCAGCGCCCGATGCAGCAGGTGGGTTGCCGTGTGCAGGCGCGTGGTCATGTCGGAGTGATCGGCAAGCCCGCCCTTGAAGGTCTGGTTGGAGTCCAGCTTGGATTTCTCCTGGTGCTTGCGAAACGCTTCATCAAACCCCTGGCGGTCCACGATCATGCCGTGCTCGGAAGCCAGTTCTTCGGTGATCTCCAACGGAAACCCGAAGGTATCGTAGAGACGGAAAGCCAGTCTACCGGGTATAGTGCGTTCGGGGTTCTTCAGCAGGTTGGGCAGCAGCTTCTCAAACTCGTGCTCTCCCTTCTGCAGCGTGGTCCAGAAGCGGTCTTCCTCACCGCGCATCTCCTCGAGCACGCGCTCGCGATTCTGCTGCAGAACCGGGTGGGGCTCGCGGTACATGTCTATGACAATCTGTGCCGGATCGCACAGGAACTCGCGCGAAAGGCCGAGTTTGCGTCCGTGGCGCACTGCCCGGCGAATCAGCCGTCGCAGAATGTAGCCCTGCCCCACGTTTGACGGCGAGACGCCCTTTTCATCACCGAGGATAAAGGTGGCGGTACGCACGTGATCGCTGACAATGCGGATCGAGCGGTCGGTCTCCGGGTCTTTGCCGTAACGCGCACCGGTGAGACCCTCGATGCACGCGATAATCGGGGTGAAAACCTCGGTTTCGTAGACCGAAGTGCGTCCCTGCAGAATGGCGATTGTACGCTCGATGCCCATGCCGGTATCAACGCAGGTACGCTGCAGCGGCACAAAGCTGCCGTCGGCCTGTTTGTTGTACTGCATGAAGACGTCGTTCCAGACCTCCATGTACTTGCCGTCGGAAACGCCGGGGCGGCTGTCTGGTGTAGCGTCAATACCGGTATCGATGAACATCTCGCTGTCGGGGCCGCACGGCCCGGTGGCGCCGGCGGGGCCCCACCAGTTGTCCTTGCGCGGCAGGTAGTAGATGCGCGATTCGGGGATGCCGAGTGCCTGCCACACCGCAGCGGATTCATGGTCCGGTGGAACATCATCGTCACCGGCAAACACCGTCACCGACAGCTTATCCGGCGAAATCCCCAGCCACCTGGATGAGGTCAGGAACTCGAAACTCATTCGGATTGCCTCTTCCTTGAAATAGTCGCCCAGCGACCAGTTGCCGAGCATTTCAAAAAAGGTCAGGTGACTCGAGTCCCCGACGTCTTCGATATCTCCGGTACGAATGCACTTCTGGTAGTTGACCAGCCGCTGTCCGGCCGGGTGCGGCTCACCGAGGATGTAGGG
>SKLB01000263.1 GCA_007123465.1 Spirochaetales bacterium | reverse complement strand
CGGGAGTAAAGGAGTAACCGGTGCTGGAGATCCGCAACGTCTACAAGCGCTTCAATCTCGAAGCCGGATTCTTTGCCCGCGAAGATCGCTATGTCTACGCGGTAAACGGCGTAAGTCTGAGGGTTAATGACAACGAGATATACGGGCTGGTTGGTGAATCCGGCTGCGGCAAGACTACAACCGCGCGGTTGGCGGTTCGCATGTATCGCAGCGACAGCGGCTCGATCCGGTTTACCGACCGTGAAGGAGAGAGCTATAGCGTAGAGCGACTGGACAGCCGCAGGCTGCATCTGCTGCGCAGCAAGATCCAGTACGTCTTCCAGGATCCGGCGCGCTCGCTCAATCCGCGCATGGATATCCTGGAAATCCTGACTGCCGGCTACCGCTACTCGCCCTTCTGGCCCGGACCGAAAGAGGCACGCCGCCAGGCGGAAGCGGTCATGGTGGATGTGGGGCTTCAGCCGTCGGATCTCGAGCGCCGCGCAGCCGACTTCTCCGGCGGACAGCGCCAGCGAATCTCTATAGCGCGCGCACTGATGGCCAAGCCGGAACTGCTGATCTGTGACGAGGTTGTATCGGCGCTCGACGTATCAATCCAGGGCCAGATTCTGAACCTGCTGCTCAAGCTCAAGCAGGAATACAAACTCTCGATGCTGTTCATCGCGCACGACCTGGCGGTGGTCTCTTACGTCAGCGATCGGATCGGCGTAATGTACCGCGGGCTGATGATGGAAGAGGCACCGTCCCAGAATCTGATTTCGCAGCGGCTGCATCCCTACACGCGGCATCTCTACGCGGCTATTCCACAGGTCGAAACCGGCCCGCGGACTCAGCGCTCTGTTCAGGCCAGGTTTGGTGAACTGCCCGACCCAACCCGGCCGCCGGCGGGCATTGACCCACGCGTCTACCAGCCTGACTCACCGCTCACCGCAGCAGACAGCGCTGCACAAACGATGGATGAGGTTTCCCCGGGACACAGGGTATCGCGCTATTTCAACGAGAACGCATCAGCCACAACACTATCTTCTGGTCAGCGCTGATTATGCGACCTCGATCGGCGAAAGCCCGCCGGGGCAGCAACAGCGATCAACAGGAACAGCAATCCCAACCCGCCAAAGATCAGCGCCGCACCCCAGAGATCCATAGTGGAATCGATGCGCGCGCTGGTGCCTCGGCCGGGAATCCACAGCACTTCGATCTCGCTTCCCGCAGCAACCGGACGGCTGCGCCGCCCACGCGGAGAGGTTACCCGCTGTGAGACGCCGTGGGCATCTTCGAACTCCACCACCGCATAATAGAGCCGTGCGTCATCAGCAACAAACGGTGGAGATGCGCCCTCCACAACGCGATACCCAACTACAGTCCCGCTGGTCCGCTGCGCGCGCAAAACAAACAGAGCGGTAGTCGCCGCGTGGACCGCAGCGACAAGAAACAAGGCAAGCGCAATCAGTAAAAACGCGCGCCTGAATGCCTGACGTAGTGTCACACTTCCTCCTGCCTGCAATATACTCGAGAAACAGGGCGGAAAACAAACTTTACCCGCAGCTGTTGTGGTAGTATCTTGTGATTATGAAAGCAGCCGAAGACGCTACTACCAAGCACGCCATACTGGATCTGTTCGGGGCCAACTGCACCTCGTGCTCAATCGCAATCGAGCATCTGGGGCGCAAAATGGACGGCGTCACAGATATCGTTGTAGATCGCGGCAGCAGTACTATTCAGCTGGAGTACAACGGAGATCAGCAGGTGCTCGACAAGCTGTGCGAATTTGTGGCCCGCCTGGGCTACGAGGCGCGGGTGAAGACAACCGATTAGCTGTTTGCGATTACCCGTTGATTGAGACGCACGATGCGCTGTGCCAGTAGCCGCGCCAGGAAAATGCCATAGTGCGGGTTTTCTTTAATTGCGTTGACAAACGCCCGCTTGCTGATTGGAATCAGAACACTGCGCCCCTTGGAGACAACCGTTGCCGAGCGCCGGTCATTGAGCAGAAACGACATCTCGCCCAGAAACATGTCCTGCGGCGTCAACACCGTTAACTCATAGCCTCCCGAGAGCACTGCCAGCCTGCCGGAGACAATGTAGTAGAGCGTGTTGGATTCCTCCCCCTCGCGGAACACCGCATCGCCGTCGGGAATCACTGTCTCGTGTTGATTCTGAAAGATCTCCGGAACAATGTTACTGGCGCTCTGCTGGTGGGCCATCTCAAATAAGACCTCATTGCCGCTATCGTTATAGTGCACATTCTCCATGTAGTGGTTGGCCATGGTGATGCCGTGACCGTGAAGACCGAGATTGACGTTGGCGCGGTCGCGGTTAAGATACGCACGCCAGTCAAACCCCTTGCCGTCATCACGGATAGTGAAGAAGGATCGCTCCGGCGTAATGCGGTAGGCAAAACGGACACGCTTGGCTCGAATGGCCGGATCAGACCGGTAGCGCGAACGGATCAGTTCGATTGCGTCGCCACCGGACTCCAGCCAGCGCGATTTCTCCTGGTAGCTGATGCCGCAGTTCCCGTGCTCAACGGCGTTCATCAGCATTTCGAATATTCCGATGTGTACCCGCTCACGGGCGTCGCGGTCGACGTAGTTGGAATTGTAGAGGAAGTTTGAAACGAGATTGGCGTAGGTTCGTACGTTGAAGGGATCGTTATCCATAATGAAATGTCCCGAAACCTCGCCGGTGAGATAGCTCTGAATATCGCGGTGAAACAGAATATGGCGGTTCTCGGTAATGATCTTCATGACCCGGAAGTAGCTCGAGACAAACTCACCGCGAGGGATAACGCTTATGATCTGTGAGTTGGGCACCAGCGATCCGAGGCGCGGCTCGTCACGACGCCGGTAGACCAGGATGATTGCGCCGTAATGCAGCCACGGATCTCCTTTGATGGTGTTGACCACTGTGTCGGTATCGATGGTCTCATCGGAGATGTTGATCAATGCGATTTCAGGCAGCTCAAACTCGAAGTACTCCAGCGCTTCGCGACTGTTATCGAAGAACACCGGGCTCCAGTACTGCGAAAACCGCTGCGCTACCTGGGTTACTCTCTGGTTCAGCTCGGAATCTGAGCTGACTACCGGTATTCTGGTCATGTTACCCGCCACCTGAAGACATTACGCTGTACTCTGTCTATAACTATCGGCGGATGGGGTCGTTCACTTTTGCATAAACACGCCCGCCTTGACACGTAGCTGTGTTACACTATCATAAAGCCGATGAGAGACTTCGATCACACCGTTCGCAACGCGCTCGAAGTAGCCAAGCTCTACTACTACACCGGTCTGACTACCGAGCGCATCGCGCGCGAACTCAAGATTTCGCGCCCCACGGTTTCGCGGCTGCTGACGTTTGCCAAACAGAAGGGTCTCGTGGAAATCACTATCCACGACTACGAACAGGAGCTCGAACCTCTGTCACAGCACATCAAGCAGGCGTTCGGTCTGCGCGCGGTGCACGTTGTCCCGGTGCCCGAAGTTCTCGGTGAAGTGCTGTGGCTCGAACGCGTTGCCAAGTTCACCGCCAACTACCTCAATTCGATACTTGAGCCGGGAATGACAGTGGGGTTGGCCTGGGGCACTACCCTCAGCCAGATCAGCGAGCACCTGATCCCCAAAGACATTGCCAACCTGTCGCTGGTGCAGCTCAACGGTTCGGGGAACACCTACACGTTTGATAACAGCTACGCCGCGCGAATACTGCAGAACTTTGCCGACAACTACAACGCGCGGGTCTACCTCTTTCCTGTACCAACGTTCTTTGATTACGCCGAGACCAAGGAAGCCATGTGGCGCGAGCGCAGCATCAGGCGCATTGTGGAGATGCAGCAGCAAGCTGACGTACTGCTCTACAGCATTGGTGCGGTTGACGCCGGCATTCCCAGCCACGTCTACAGCGGCGGATATCTCGAGGACCGCGACATGCGGGAGCTCAAGCGAGAATCGGTGGTTGGAGATATGGCCACCGTCTTTTACCGCGATGACGGAAGCTACAAGGATATCTCGATTAACGCGCGTGCCAGCGGACCGCCGCTCGAGCTCTACAGTTCGGTAGCGCAAGCCGTGTGCGTTGTTTCGGGCAAGGCAAAAGCCAAAGGGCTGCGCGCAGCACTGCAGGCCGGATACGTGCAGACGCTGATTGTGGATGAGCCTACCGCCCGCCATCTGGCGGCACAGATCGGAGGACAGAATGAGTGAGAAAGGCTACGTATTGGCTTTTGATGCCGGAACAACCAGTAACCGAGCTATTCTCTTCGATCACGCCGGATCGATAGCCGCAGTCGCGCAGCAGGAGTTTCCCCAGATCTATCCCAGACCGGGCTGGGTCGAGCACGATCCGATGGATATCTGGGCTACTCAGAGTGGCGTTGCGCGCCAGGTACTGGAGAAGTCCGGCGTTGATCCCCAGGAGGTGGCCGCCATTGGTATCACCAACCAGCGCGAGACTGCGGTTATGTGGGACAAGCAGACCGGAAGACCGGTGTGCAACGCGATTGTCTGGCAGGACCGCCGTACCGCCGGAATCTGCGACCGGCTCAAGGATGCCGGCCTGACGGATTACGTCAAGCAGAATACCGGCCTGGTGATCGATGCCTATTTCTCGGGCACCAAGATCAAGTGGATTCTGGATAACGTCGAAGGCGTGCGCGCCAGAGCCGAGAGCGGTGAGGTCCTGTTTGGTACGGTCGACAGCTGGCTGATCTGGAACCTGACGCGCGGAGAAGCACACGTGACCGACTACTCCAACGCGTCACGCACTATGATCTACAACATCAAAGACCTCGACTGGGACGATACGCTGCTGGCTGAACTGGGTATACCGCGGGTTATGCTGCCCCGTGTGATGCCGTCCAGCCAGGTGTACGGCACTACCCACCGCAACAGTTTCGGTGGCGCTCAAATTCCAATTGCCGGGGCAATCGGCGACCAGCAGGGCGCGCTTTTCGGCCAGGCGTGCTTTGAGCCCGGCATGGCCAAAAACACCTACGGCACCGGCAGCTTCGTGCTGATGAACACCGGCACCGAGCGGGTTGCCTCGCAGACCGGATTGTTGACAACCATAGCCTGGGGACTGGGCGACTCGGTCGAGTACGCCTTGGAAGGTGCAATTTTTGTGACCGGCGCTGCGGTGCAGTGGCTGCGCGACGAAATGCACGTGATTAACGACGCCAAAGACACCGAATATTTTGCCGGCAAAGTTGAAGACACGCACGGTGTCTACATGGTACCGGCCTTCGCCGGGCTGGGTGCGCCGTACTGGGATCAGTACGCTCGCGGTGCAATTGTGGGCCTGACGCGCGGGGCGGGCATGAGCCACATCGTGCGTGCAACACTGGAATCGATAGCCTACCAGACACGCGACGTCATTGAATGCATGGAGAAGGACTCAGGCATCGAAACCAGAGAGCTCAGAGTTGACGGCGGCGCGTGCGCCAACAACTTCCTGATGCAGTTTCAGGCCGACATACTGGGGATCCCGGCAATTCGGCCCGGCATAATCGAGACCACCGCGCGCGGCTCGGCCTATCTGGCCGGACTCGCGGTTGATTTCTGGCAGGACAAATCGGACATCACCAGCAACTTTGAGATTGACACAGAGTTCCAGCCGGACATGAACAAAGAACGCCGCGACCAGCTGTACGCCGGCTGGAAACGCGCGGTAGAGAAAGCGATGGCCTGGGAGATTCCCGAGTAGCGCGGCAAATCGCCGCGCGGCGGAAATCTACTTGGAGTAGAATTCAACCACGAGCTGTTCTTCACCTATTGTCGGTATAACGTCCCTGGTGGGAAGAACGGTCACGGTTCCAACCATATCGTCGCGCGACAGCGAAAGCCACGGCGGCACCGGGCGCGATGCGTTGTCGGCCAGTAAGCGGCGCAACAAGTCTGTGGTTGATTTCTTGTCCTTGACCGAGATGGTATCCGAGGCGCGCACTACTGCTGACGGAATTGTCACCTTACGACCGTTGAGCAGAATATGTCCGTGGCCGACCAGCTGTCTGGACTGGGAGCGGCTGGCGGCCATTCCCAGGCGGTAGACGACGTTATCGAGCCTGCGTTCCAGCAGGATCAGCATGTTGTGCCCGGTGACTCCATCCATGCTCTTGGCTTTCTGGAATAGGTTGCGAAACTGCCGTTCAGAAAGACCGTAGGCAAACTTGATCTTCTGCTTTTCCTGCAGCTGACGGCCGTACTCGGTCTGTCGTACTCTGCCCTTCTTGGGCTCTCCGGGTCCGGTGGGTTTCTTCTTCAGAAGTCGATCATACTTAGGGTTGCCATAGATGTTGGCACCGAGTCTTCGAACAATCTTACCCCTGGCGGTGCTGTTCCTCGCCATTCAAACTACTCCTTATGTTGCCGGTAAATAGTACCGCACAATAACCAAGTTGAACACCAAGACTATGCCAATTCTGCAAAAGTGTCAAGAACCACCGCTGCTCTGGGAGCCCTTGTTGAACAGGCTGCGCAGCCCTCGCAGCAATCCTCGTCTCCCGCGCGTTGCGGCGCGTCCCTCGTCAGCCGGCGGTTGTGACGGCTTCTTCTGCTCACCGGACACCAACGTGAAGTCTTCACCGTACTTGCGCCGATAGTGTTCCAGGCGCCTGGAAACCGGCTCGGACTTGGACGGCGAGCCGCTTGCGGTATCGGCCGGCTGTGT
>SKLB01000068.1 GCA_007123465.1 Spirochaetales bacterium | reverse complement strand
TCATCTCGCTGCGCGCTGTCCCCGAAAGCAGTACCAGCAAACGGTCGTAGTGGTCACCGCGGAACGCCATGATTGCGTCGCGGCGGTAACGGTTCAACCGATAATGATGGCGCGCGAGTGCTGCCGCGAGTTGTTCGCGGGGAACGCTGCTGAACGGATGGAAGCGCGCGAGGCTGTTTGCCAGGTGGATCTGGCTATCAGGAGCTGAACGGGGTTCTGGTTGCCGGGGATGTAACATTTGCTACCGCTTGGGCGTCTCGCGTCTGAGTATGCTAAAATCAACCTATGCGGTTGATGCACATGTCTATGAGGGGGGATAGTACTATGAAGATGTTTTGTTTTCAATGCCAGGAGACAGCCAAAAACGAGGGCTGTACCGTACGCGGTGTATGTGGCAAGGAGAGCGAGACTGCGCGGCTGCAGGACCTGCTGACCTTCGTCTGCAAGGGTATCGCGTTCTACGCCGATCGGGCGGCCGAGCACGGCCACTCAGTTGCGGACGCCGGTCTGTTCTGCATGCAGGCGCTGTTTGCTACAATCACCAATGCAAATTTTGATAACCGGCGCTTCGAGGTCCTGATCGATGAAGGATTGGCGCTGCGCGACCGTCTGGCCGACCAGCTGGGCAACAAGCAGCCTGACCAGCTGCCTGAAGCCGCAACCTGGCGCGCTGAGCAGCGGGAGTATCAGAGTGAGGCCGCCCGCGTTGGTGTGCTGGCAACCGAGGATCCCGATATCCGCTCCCTGCGGGAGACCATTATCTACGGCTTGCGCGGCATCGCCGCCTACGGTGACCACGCCGCGATCCTCGGCCACCACGACCAAACAATCTACCGCGATCTGGTGCGGCTGTTGGCGGTTACCACTGACGACAGCCGCAGAGTCGATGAACTCGTTGGCCTTGTGCTCGAGACCGGGAATCTTGCGCTGCGGACCATGGCACTGCTGGACAAAGCCAATAGCGGTGCCTACGGCGCTCCTGAAATCAGCGAGGTCAATATCGGTGTTGGCACAAATCCCGGGATCCTGATCTCGGGCCACGATCTGCGTGATATGGAAGAACTGCTGCAGCAGACCGCAGACAGCGGCGTGGACGTCTACACGCACTGCGAGATGCTGCCGGCAAACTACTACCCGGCGTTCAAGCGCTACGATCACTTCATCGGTAACTACGGCAACTCGTGGTGGAAGCAGAACAGGGAGTTCGAGAGTTTCAACGGGGCAATAGTGATGACCACCAACTGTATCACACCGGTCCGCGACAGTTACCGTGATCGCATTTTCACCACCGGAATGGCCGGTTACCCGGGAGTACCGCATATCGCAGATCGGCAGAACGGCAAATCCAAGGATTTCAGCGCGGTCATCGAGCGCGCCAGGCGCTGCAAACGTCCCACCGAGATCGAGTCCGGCAGCATAGTCGGGGGCTTTGCCCACGCCCAGGTGGAAGCGTTGGCCGACAAACTGGCCGACGCGCTCCAAAGCGGAGCCATCAAGCGCTTTGTAGCCATGGGCGGCTGTGACGGGCGTCAGCGCGGTCGCAGCTATTTCACCGAGGTGTCCGAAGAGTTGCCTGACAATACCGTGATCCTGACGGCCGGCTGCGCCAAGTATCGCTACAACAAGCTAGATCTGGGAAATATCGACGGTATCCCGCGCGTACTGGATGCCGGGCAGTGCAACGACTCGTACAGCCTGGTGATGATCGCACTTAAACTGAAAGAGATCATGGGCGTGGACGACATCAACGATCTGCCGATTTCGTACGATATCGCCTGGTACGAGCAGAAGGCGGTCTGCGTACTGCTGGCGCTGCTCTCGCTGGGCGTGCGCAACATCCGCCTTGGGCCCACTCTGCCGGCGTTTCTGTCTCCGGCGGTTGTAGAGGTGATCAGCCGAAAGTTCAACCTGATGCCGATCGGTGAAGCGGCCACGGACATTGAGGCCATGTTGAGCGGTTGAGTTCGAGCCCCGCGCGGCACAAAGACTGAACGCTGTGGTGTGGTTTTTCTTCGGAAAGTGGTAGACTTTTTTTATAGAATGGGTTAAATTGTGATTGGGGAGGGGAGCGCGATGGTACACCAATGCACATTGGCATAGAAAGGGGAACAAAATGACCGATAGTAATACTTCGATTCAGCGAATCGGAGAGTTTCTGGTAAAGATCGGCGCGATCAGCACCCGGCAACGCGATGAGGTGCTGCAACTGCAACGCCAAGAGCCGGGCCGGCTGTTCGGAGAGATTGCGATCGACCTGGGCTATATCAACGACGAAGCGGTTGACCGCTATCTTGCTTCACCGGCACACCACGGCTGATCGGCCGCGTGACCGTCTCCGGGTACTTGCCGTCCTGTAGAGATCAGCCGATTTCACAGCGGTTGCCGCCGCGTTCTTTGGCACGGTACATGTGCTGGTCGGCACGGCGATTCCACGAGTCCTTGTCGTCCTCGGAGCGCAGTAGCGCGGCACCGATGGATACGGTGACGCCGTGGGCGTCGCTTTGTCCACGAGACTCAATCGCGTGCACCAGTTTGTGCGAGACAGTTTCCAGGCCTTCGGGCCCGACGTCGGGAAGAATTATGATGAACTCGTCACCGCCGTAGCGGAAGGCGCGGTCTTCCAGCCGCGTGGTGGAGGCAATGGTGTCGGCCAGAGCCTTCAGCACGACGTCGCCCGCGGCGTGTCCGTGCGCATCGTTGATCTTCTTGAAGTTGTCGGCGTCCATGATGATCAAGCCGTACGGGCGGTTGTGGCGCTTGGCGGCCTCAACCGCCACGTTGAGTTCAGGTTCAAGCCGGCGGCGGTTCTCCAGTCCTGTCAGCGGGTCACGGGTGGCTAACTGCAGCAACTGCTCGTTCTGCATCCGATTGCGCGCAGCAAAATAGTAGCTGAAGGCCGTCATGGCGGTTGCCGATGCCATGAAGCTGGCCATCTGGTCGCTGCTGTCAAACACGCTGCGCGCGCTGCCGAGGTGCAGCACCACTATCGTAGCTATCGAGAACAGGACAACACCGAGTCCGAGTGCCGGGGCAGCCAGGTAGAAGACAAACAGTATTACGGTGTAGATCCACACCGCCCCGCTGACACCTGTCCAGGCGGTCACCGCAATGGCGGCTATGGCGAAGACCACCGCCATGGCCGCTCCCGCGTGCTCTACGTTGCCGGTCCGCCACGCGTAAAATGCAATCGCTGCACCGGCCAGCACAATCAGGGTGTCAATCAGCGCGACAACCAGCGGTCCGTAGATGTAGCGATACACAGCAAAACCGCCAACAAATACAGAAGCCACGCCGGCAATCAGAACGATCAGATGCAGGCGGAAGCTATTGATTGAATTGCTGTCGGGCAACTGCGGTGGTGTCATCATAGTTCATTATCTATCGGATTGTAGCGCTTTGAAGTCCGCAGGACTACCCTGTGCGACTGGGCCTGATTTCCAGCGCAAGGCCCGCGCGGCGGCGTCTCGCAGTGGCATAAAAAACGTGCAGCGAGAAATCGCTGCACGTTCAGTGTAACCGGTCTGTCCAGTCAGTCTCAGTTTCGCTCAAGCTGCACAAGTGCCATCTGAGCGTTCATGAAATAATCCGGAAAATCCGAGAGGGTAGCACCAGTTACGGCGTCTGCGACTGACCACAGCCTTTGATCGTCGTCATTAGGTTCTGCCGCTCGGCTCATGTCGGCAATGCTAAAGTTCCAGCCGTTTTCTTCAATAAATGCCTCGATTGCATCAATATTTCCCTGCCAGCCAAGGCCAAAGTCCCAGTAGCTTGAACCGCGCTTGGTGACCTGTCCGTAAGCCGTGGTTGTGACAGGCTGTACGGCATCGCCAAAGCCAGTCATGATGCCAAAGCCGCCGTTCTGTATGCTTTCGACGTAATCTGCCATTGAGTCCTGGTCGCGGACAATAATAAGCTCAAGATCCTGGCCGCCCGAAGGGTTACCGTCTTCGTCTGCTGCAACGTAGGTTACCGATGTTCCAACGGTCGTGCCGACGTAGGTAGCACCGTTGTATTCAACATATTTTGCGACGTAGTTCTGGTTGCCCCGAACGATATACCATGCCGTATTGTCTTCATTCCACTCATCTGCGTCGATATCAACAGCGGCGAGTGTATGGGGAAGGAAGGCTTCGTCAAGTTCGACACTTGGCTCACCCTGTGCATTGGTACGTGCAGTGGCAATACCGACGTATCCGCCGTGAATGTAGATATATGCCTCGGTTGTCTGGTTTGGGGCGAATTCGGGACCAGTTGCTTCCGGCGCACCATTACCACAAGCGGCCAGTACGAGGACAATAGCTATTGCAATCGTTGCAATCAAAGATGCTTTTCTCATTTTGAGCACTCCTCATTCGTCGTGAAGATCACGTGTATGTGACTGTTGCAATTATATTGTCGACCACGTAAGCGCGTCAAGAGGTCGCCGGGCAGCGCTGAACCCGCTATACTCTCTACCGAGGGAGTGAAGCTTGCAACGAACGATCCTGGTAGTTGACGATGAGCCAAAGATTGTCCGCCTGGTTCAGACCTATCTGGAGCGCGCAGGATTCCGCGTGCTCACCGCCGCTGATGGAACAGCCGCGCTGGATCGCTTCTATGAGGCGCGGCCCGATCTGGTGGTGCTGGACTTGATGATTCCAGCGATCGACGGACTGGATGTTGCACGCGAGATCCGCAAGAGCTCGCAGACACCGATCGTCATGCTCACCGCGCGCGGCGAAGAATCCGACCGGCTGGTGGGGCTGGAGCTTGGCGCCGATGACTACGTTGCCAAGCCGTTCAGTCCCAAAGAGCTGGTGGCGCGCGTGCGCGCAGTGCTGCGCCGGGCGCTGCCCGAGGATGCAGCGCAGCTGCCCGAGCAATCGCGGGGCAAACCGCGCGGACGGGATCTCATTGTCAATGGCGCACTTGTGGTTGACACTATCAGGCGCCAGGTAACCCGCGACAACGAGACGGTGCCACTGACCAGCTACCAGTTCGATCTGCTGGCGCAGCTGGCGCGCCAACCCGGACGCGTGTTCAGCCGCATGCAGCTGGTCGAGGCGCTGCAGGGAGAAACCTACGAGGGCTACGAGAGAACGGTGGATGCGCACATGAAGAATATCCGCAGAGCGTTGGCGGATGACGCGCGCCATCCGCGATTTATCGAGACCGTCCGCGGCGTCGGCTACCGGTTTCTGGAACAGGAGTGAGCCGGTGTTCGTACGCCTGTCAACAAAGCTGACTGCACTGCTCGTAGCGGTAATCGTGATGGGGTCTGCCTCAACGCTTATCGCCATCAGCCACATCTCCCGACATCAGTTCTTCTCGTATGTGCAGCAGAGTGACCGGCAGCGGGCACAAGAGCTGGCCGGGCTGCTGGCCGAAGTGTACCAGGACCAGGGTAGCTTCGCCGGTGTAGACGAGTTGTTGCGGCTGCGGCAGCCTGATGCGCGGCGCGTACCGGGTATGGCGCGGATGCACGAGCAGATGCACGGGCCGGTCGGCCGCACGATGATGCAGGCCGCCGGTCCCGAGCGGCTTCTGCTGCTTGATCGTGACCTTACGGTGGTGGCAGCTTCCATCGAAGTGACGCAGTACAGCTTTGAGGCGCAACGGGCAGAGGAGTACGGAGCTGCGGTCACCGCCGCGGGAGAGACGGTTGGCTGGTTGCTGGTTGGATCGATGATCGACGGATCGTTCAACCCGGCACAGGAGCAGTTTCTGCGTTCGTTGCGCTTTGCAGTGGTTCTCTCGGCGTTGCTGGTGGCGCTGTTGGCGTTCCTGCTGAGCGCATTCTTCTTGAATAGCGTGACGCGCCCGTTACGTGCACTGTCAACAGCCTCGCGCAGTATTGCATCCGGCAACTTTGCTGTGGATATCCCGACCGCCGGCAACGACGAGATCGGTGCGTTGGCCAGGTCGTTTCTCAGCATGCGCGCAGCACTGGACGAGTCACGGCGTCAGCGCGAGCTGTTGTTTCGCAATATTGCTCACGAATTGCGCACCCCGCTGTCGCTGCTGCGCGGCGAGATTGAGGCAATGATCGACGGGCTGTACCCGGTGAATGCCGCGAGTCTGCGCTCACTGCAGGAGGAGATCGCGGTGCTTGACCGGCTGGTCTCGGATATTCGCTCGATAACAACCATGGAGAGCGCCGACTTCAGCCTGGAATACCGGCCGGTAGACGTTGCAGCCGTACTTTCCCGATTGAAGGCCGCGTTTGCCAGGGAGGCGGACCAGCAGGGTATCGAGATCGAGGTACGCTGTGACAACGAGCTCCCCATGATTTCGGCTGACCCCGGCCGGCTGACACAGGTGCTGGCTAACCTCATAGCCAACGCTATTCACCACTCGCACAGCGCCAACCGCATTGTACTGTCTGCACAGGCGCACGGCGACGGCAGCGCCTGGCTGGAAATCTCGGTGCGTGACAACGGCCGCGGTGTCCCCGAGGCGCAGCTGGAGCGTATCTTTGACCGGCTCTACCGGGTCGACGACGCGCGTTCCCGCTCCAGCGGTGGAAGCGGCCTGGGACTGGCGATAGCACGCCGGATCGTCGAAGCGCACGGCGGCAGCATCCGGGCCGCATCGGTTGCCGGCGGCGGCCTCCAGGTAAACGCACGTCTGCCGTGTGCCCGATAGCCCGAAGTGCGTGAATAGCGAGCAGCGGCACGAATTTTAGTCAAAAACCCCCGGATCTCGTCCTTTGGCGTTAAAAAAACGTCCTTTCGCGACAGCGGCATCGCGTGACAGACGGTACAATGGAGACTAACCGTTAGGC
>SKLB01000035.1 GCA_007123465.1 Spirochaetales bacterium | reverse complement strand
TGTACCGGGAGCTGCAGCTGCTGCAGCAGCGCCTCGCACGGGTGCGTTGCCAGCTATCGCGAGTGCCGCACGCGCCCACCAACCTCGAGATATCGGAGGTTACCGGAATACCAAAGGGGACCGTTGATTCATCGCTCTATTACGCCAAGCGCAAGCTGCGACAGCAGCTTGCGCTGCAGTGAACCCGGAGGCTACGAGTCAGCGGACTTGCGTAAAGCTGTTTTTCGCGCTTTGGCCGCCGAGGCACTCTTGGAAGCTGCGGTCCGGGGTGACGCATCGGAGCCCGACTTCTTGCTGCGGCGCCGGGGTTTAGCGGGAAATTCCTCGGCGTAGACCTCGATCGAGCGCGTGATAATTGCCAGCGCCTTGTCCCGATCCACCACCATCTTGACCGACGTCTCGGAATGCTCCAACGCCTTGTAGACCTCGAAGAAGTGCGATATCTCGTGCATGATGTGCTGCGGCAGCGTTGAAACATCGCGATAACCGGAAAACACCGGATCGTGGAACGGAACGGCAATAATCTTCTCGTCAACTTCCTGGTTGTCGACCATCTTGACCGCACCAATCGGGTAGCACTCCACCATCGTCAACGGATCAAGAATTTCTGAACAGAGCACCAGAACGTCCAGTGGATCGTGATCATCTGCCAGGGTACGCGGTATGAAGCCATAATTAGCGGGGTAGTGCGTCGAGGTGAACAGAATCCGGTCCAGTTTGATAAATCCGGTATCCTTGTCCAGCTCGTACTTCTTCTTGCTTCCCTTGGGTATTTCAATGACTGCCAGAAAATTCTCAGGCGTGATCCGATCGCCCGCAACATCGTGCCATGGGTTCATTGAGATGGGATAGCACGCTACCGGCTATTCGTCAAGACGTATCGAAGCGATGCCTGCCGCAGAAGTTGCACGCTCAGTTGGAGCCGGGCTTGACTTTGGTGCCGGTGCTTCATAGTTTGTAGCACAATACACCAGGCGCGGAGGCATACACTCAATGGGCAACACGGCAGCGCAGATCCCGACACGGAAACAGGTACCGCGCGAGCACCAGTGGAATCTGGACACACTTTATGGCAGTGATCAGGCCTGGGAAGCAGACTTCGAGCTTTTCCGTGGCCGGATTCCTCGCATAGCAGCGTTCAGCGGCACGTTAGGACAGTCTGCGGTCGCACTGAAGGACTGCCTCGAGTTCATGGCCGAGTTGGGTATTCAGGAAGAACGGCTGGGATACTACGCGCACCTGCGCACTACCGAGGACGCCGGCGACAGCGAGCGCCAGCGCCGCTGGTCACGCTTCCTGCAGGCCGCAACCGAGGCCGATGCAGCAGCGAGTTACCAGAATCCCGAGATCCAGGCTATCCCGGATGAGACAATGGAGCAGTTTCTGGCTGACCCGCTGCTGACTGACTACCGCATCAGCCTGCGCAAGATCCGCAGATTCAAGCCGCACGTTCTTTCAGCCCGGGAGGAGAAACTGCTGGCGATGCAGCAGGAGGCCAATCAGACCGCCCGCCGCAGCTTTGGCGCGCTGACCGACGTTGATATGAACTTCGGCACCATCGCTACACCGGAAGGCCGGCGTACGATAACTCAGTCCACCTTTTCTTCACTGATGCTGCATCCCAACCGCGACGTCCGCCGGCGCGCCTGGAAGCAGTTCATGGCTGGCTACGACGGGCACAAGAACACTCTGGCCAGTCTCTACGCCGGAAGTGTGCAGCTGGACATCTACTCGGCGCGTGTGCGCAACTACGGTTCGGCGCGCGCGGCGGCACTGTTTGCCGACGATGTGGCCGAGTCGGTCTACGACAACCTGATAGCAACGGTCCGCGAAAGTCTGCCGGCCCTGCACCGATACTACGATCTGCGCCGCAGGCTGTTGCAGCTGGATGAACTGCACCTCTGGGACACGCGGGTACCACTGGTAGCTGACCTCAGCGTCATACACAGCTACGAACAAGCGGTGGATATGGTGATCGAATCGCTGGCTCCGCTGGGAGATGAGTATACCGACGTGCTGCGCCGCGGACTGCTGGGCGGTTGGGTAGATCGCTACGAAAACAGGGGCAAGCGCTCGGGCGCTTTTTCTGCCGGCAGCTACGTTGGCGAACCCTACATTCTGCTCAACTACAAGCAAGACGTTCTGCGCGACGTATTCACCATTGCGCACGAGGCCGGTCATTCGATGCACTCCTGGTACTCGGCACGCGCAAACCCCTTCCAGCACTACCAGTACACGATCTTTGAGGCCGAAGTTGCATCCACCTTCAACGAGCAGCTGCTGTTTGAACACATGATGGCTCACACCAGCGACCGACGCATGCAGGCCTACCTGGTCAACAAACAGGTGGACGATATCATCGCCACGCTCTTCCGCCAGACGATGTTTGCCGAGTTTGAACACCGCGCGCACGCGATGGTGGAGTCCGGCGAGCCGCTGACAGTAGACAGCATCCGCAGCACCTACCGCTCGCTGCTGACCGACTTCTTCGGCCCCGAGGTTGTACTTGACAAGACCGCAGACCTGGAGGGCCTGCGTATTCCGCACTTCTACCGCGCGTTCTACGTCTACAAGTACGCCACCGGCATTTCGGCCGCCCTCAGTCTGGCGCAGCGCGTAACCGGCGGCGGCGCGGCCGAACGCGACGCCTACTTTGCCTTCCTCAAGTCCGGCGGCTCGCGCTTCCCGATCGATTCACTGCGCGCTGCCGGTGTAGACATGAGCGACCCGCAGCCGATCCGCGAAGCACTGACACAGTTCGAGAGGCTGGTTCAACAGATGGAGAAGCTCCTGGCCGGGACGTCTGTCGGATCTTGACAAAACCGGTGGGCCTGCAGTAGAGTGCCCGGACAAGCAGAACACGCGGCGATGGTGAAATTGGTAGACACGCTAGCTTGAGGGGCTAGTGGGAGCAATCCCGTGGAGGTTCAAGTCCTCTTCGCCGCAATTCCAATCCTTAGCTCATGGCATGCTGCTGATAACGTACGAGGCAAATCGATGCCAAGAATCGCTCCAAAACCGTTGTCGCGCTACCCTTGGTACTTGCGGCTGATGTATGCCCGGCAGCGGCGCGTGTACGGTGGGCACCTGGTGCCTACTCTTATCTGGGGCAGAGTCCCCGTTTTGTTGCGACGTTTTCTGATCTTTTTTGCCGGCTTCGAACGCCAACGTTCAGCGCTGGATCCGGTGCTGCGTGCCCTGATAACCGTACGGGTCTCCCAGATCAACTGGTGCGCATTCTGCGTAGACTTCAATGCCGCGCGGGTGCTGAGCCACGGAGACCACGAAGAGAAGCTGAGTCAGCTCGCGTCATTTCGTGACAGTCGCAACTTCAGCGAAGCAGAGAAGCTGGCGCTCGAATACGCCGAAATCATCACCCGCAGCGACGTACAGGTTGATGATGAGCTCTTTGCTCGGCTGCGTCGACACTACGGCGACGACGCCATAGTCGAGCTGACCGGACTGATCGCGTTCCAGAACATGTCGAGTAAGTTCAACGCCGCACTTGATATCGAGCCGCAGGGTCTGTGTCGGATTCAAACCCATCTGCTGCCCTCTGAAGCGGAACAGTGAACGTGAAACGGCTGCCACCTCCGGGAGGCGCCGCAGCGCTTATCGTTCCCCCGTGTGCCTCTACCAGATGACGGCAGATGGTCAAGCCCAGACCGCTGCCGCCGGTAGCCCTTGCACGTGACTGGTCTACGCGGTAGAAGCGATCAAAGATCCTGCTCAGATCCTGCTCGGGTATGCCCGTGCCGCTGTCGATTACCGTCACAAGCATCCGTTGCGGCTCCAGTTCCACCGAGAGCGTAACCTTGTCACCCCGTTCAGAGTGCGTTAGCGCATTGTCTATCAGGTTTCTCAGAACCTGTGCGATCCGCTGCGAATCAACCTGGACCTCGGGCAGCTCTTCGGCGGGCATTTGAATTGCCAGCTCAACGCCCTTTGCCTTCGCTGCCCTGCCGGCAGCGGCTAGCGCCTGGCTCACCAGTGCCAACATATCGGTCGGTTGGCGCATCAGTGTCAGGCCGCCGGCGTCGGCAAGCGCCAACTCCTGCAGATCTTCAACCAGTCGGTGCAGCAACCCGGCATCTTCTTTGACCGCCGCCACGGCTTCAGCCGAGCTTACCAGGCCGTCCTCCGCCGCCTCGAGGTAACCTCGGATATTGGAAAGCGGAGTACGTAGCTCGTGAGCGGTGTCGGCAACAAAATTGCGGCGTAACTGCGCGGCGTGTTCCAGGTCACGCGCCATACCGTTGAACGCCTGGGCCAGTTCCCCGATCTCTCCCTTGTCACGCAATTGAACGGTGTCGGAGAAATCCCCCCGACCGATGCGCCGCGTTGCGTTCAGCAGAGCCCGCACCGGAGCCGAGATCCGGCGTGCAATTACCGTACTCAGTATAAATGCTGCGGCAAGAGCCAGCATACTGCCCCAGAACAGGAAGAAGTTGATCGAACGAGCAAGATCCTGCTGATACGCCGTCTCAACTGTAGGTTCGCCTTCTACGTAGAGTGTCCCCAGCTGCACGTTGTTCTGGTCTGAAATGAGTTCACGCTGCGGCCACTCGGACGCAAAATAGCGGCCAACCAGCCCGCCGTGGGAATCCGCAATTACAACGCCGTCGGGATCGGTCAACACGACTCGCTGTCCGGAAAGGACTCCCATTTCATCTATGTAGTAATAAACACCGTCCCAACTCCCGCCGCGGGTGTAGTAACCGTGAAGCCAGTGTTCCATCCGGGTAAGGTAGAGCTGTTCGGTTCGTTCTACATAGGTTTCCATCTCCTGCTCTGCGCCCTGCATCACAAAGAGTGAAATGGTGCCTACCGCCACCAGAATCACAATCGAGAAGCCGGCAAACAGTTTGAGTTGGAATGAGCGCATCAAGCCGCCTCGGGCGCAAACGTGTAGCCCACACCGTAGACCGTTTTGATATATACCGGCCGTGCGGGATCAGCCTCTATCTTGCGGCGCAGATTGCGGATGTGAACGTCAATCGTTCGTTCCATCCCCTCGTAGTCATAACCAAATACGCGCTGCACCAATTGCTGCCTGTCAAATACACGCCGCGGCTCCCTGATCATGGCCCCGAGCAAACGAAACTCCACCGGCGTGATATCGAGCAACCGCGAACCCAACCGAACCTCGTGTCTCTGAAAGTTCAGCGTCAGTTCTCCGCAGCTGACTTCATCCGGCCCACGGAATACCGCCTCGGCAGGGAGTCGCCGCACCACCGCGCGCACGCGTGCCAGCAGCTCTCGCGGACTGAAGGGCTTGACCACGTAGTCGTCTGCTCCTGCTTCAAGACCGCCTACCCTGTCTTCCAGGGCTACCCGTGCCGTGAGCATGATAATTGCCGCTTCTGATTCTGCGCGAAGCGTGCGGCACACCTCCACTCCGTTGATGCCCGGCAGCATGAGGTCAAGTACAATGACTTCGGGATGGGTATCCCGTGCCAGCCGAAGGGCCGAAGGACCGTCATAGGCGCATGTCACGCGAAATCCGTCCTGCTCCAGGTACAATCTGATGAGTCTGACCGTCTTACGGTCATCATCTACAACCAGCACCTTCCTGCCCGCCGCCATAGATCACCCTTCGAGACAAACATTACACTGATCAATTATAGCAGTAATACATGCGCTTGTACTTTTTTCTCGAAGAGCAGCAAGAGTACATAAGTTCTTCATAACTTCGGCGTATTGTTGGTCCAGTTCATGAGTAAAACCAGCCGGCACCGCGTGCCTGAGGCATCCGGATTCCGGTAGATCAACGGAGGAAAGTTATGAAGAGAAACATGCTGCGTTTGGGAGTTCCGATTGCACTGGCCGTCATTGTGGGTCTGGCCGTAGTTGCCTGTGGCGGACCGGCAGCGCCGCGGGTACGACTGGAGATCACATCGCCGGCTTCCAGGGCGGAGACCGGTGCCGCCGAGGTAACGGTAACCGGAATCGTCTCCGACGCGTCGGCCACGGTGAAGATCAACGATGCTACCGCTGAGGTCACCGGTGACGGCTCGTTCTCGCATACGATGCCGCTGCCCTATGGCACCACTCGCATCTCGGTTGCCGCCGAAGTGGCCGGTCAGTCGCCGATCACCAGGACTCTGAACGTCACGCGCAAACTGGCGCTGAACGTCAGCTCGCCGGAGGATAACAGCGTTGTTGCGCAGAACCCCGTAACAGTGGCCGGAACGGTTTCTGATGCCGCAGCCAGGGTCTATGTAGCGGGCAGCGAGGTCACAGTTGCCGATGACGGATCGTTCTCGACAAACCTGCCGTTGCACTACGCCGAGACCGTCATCAAGGTGACAGCACAGCTCGAGGGTACCGATCCGCTTTCCACCCTGGTCACGGTAAGCCGCGCGCGCTAAGACCGCTGCTCGGCCTCGGGCTTCCGAGGCTTAAACCGCGAGACGCCGGTCTGCACCGCAGTCCGGCGTCACCGGGGCGCGGGTCGTCTATAACCTCCACGCTTGCCGTCTGCCCTGCCGCCGATAGATTGCAACGTACTCGCAAGACAATAGCATTCGAGAGTTGATTCCCAGCCCGGCGCCATCCAGAGAAGACATCACCAAGCATAGACTTGATATCTACAAATACGTCGGTGTTCGAGCCGATCAGGATCGTCAAGCAACAAGACGCCGCGTCACTCGCGCTGCTCGCCGGCCTTCACTACCGCCGCTACGAACGCTCGAAAGTCTTCGAGCCGAGTGGTGATAAGCTCATACACGCGGTGCCAGTCGATCCGTTCGTATTCGTGTACCGAGATGTT
>SKLB01000033.1 GCA_007123465.1 Spirochaetales bacterium | reverse complement strand
GCGTCAGAAAACGATTCCACCACGGTGAACGTTGCCGGATCATATTTTTCGACGCCCGGGACCGTTGCACCGGAAGCCTCGGTACGACCAACAATGTAGATATGCCCGCCATCGCCCATCGCCATGCCAAAAGCGTCTCCATCATAGGAAAAAAACAGCGTTCCGAGGCCGTCCCAGCGGTTGATTCCGGTGCCGCTGTAGTAGTAGAGATATCCACCTGCTCTATCGTAGGCCGCAATTTCTGCCCCTGTTACGGTTTCAAAGTCTACAATCGGCCCCGCAATGCCCGGATCGCTGATGGTCACAAGCGCGTCCGAGAAATACAAGAGCAGGCGTCCCTGGTTGTCGAAGTCAACCCAACGCGGTGCGGTGATCGGCTGTGGCGGTCCGGGGTCTTCCACCACCGAGATCATACCGGTCCAGCCCGCGCCGTTCATGTCTTTCACAATTGCCAGCCGATCATTGTTGCGATCCGGAACAACGATATAGGGCCGCATTCGCGCACTCAGGTCCAGGCCTTTGGCCGTAACCCCGGCTACGCGTCGGTAGGTAAACCAACCGCCGGAGATATCGAACACCCGCTCCGGTCCCGTGGGCACTTTCAGCGTCAGGCTGGTAGTTCCCGGCGACAGCAGCAGCGGGCCGATCGTGCTCATTGCCGGTCCACTGACGGTAATCTGTAATTCGCTGATCGAGCCTGGCGCCTCGAGGACCGAAATGCCGGCATAGCCTGCGTGCCCACCCTGGCTCAACGGATCCATGCAGCCGGCAAGCAGGACAAGCGCCGCAAACAGCAGAGCAGCGAAAACGCTGCGGCACAAAGTTGTCGAAAAACGTCTGCTAAACATGTCGATATGAACACTCCTTGCATCCAGACATCCGGGACATCAGTCCCACAGCTGCCGATGATGAGGCCACTGCGCGTTCCGCTTCGTCAACTGCTAACGGAAGTTGAACCTGCGGTCACCGGCGCCGTACTCTCCAAATGTGGTCCAGCCGGCGGTGCTGTCAACATCATTGAGTGCCACGAGCCGGCTCACCGGCGTCTCGCCTTGCCCGCTCTCGGCGTCCATGATGATCAACGGTCTGCCGGTTGTAACGATGAACTGATCCGGGCCATAGAACTCACCGGGTTGCGGGTCAGCCGGGTCCGCCGGCAAGCGGCCGATAGCGCCGGTCAACTCGAGTTCAGTTGAGAACCGCAAGATTTTGCTGCCGTCGGCTCCTCCCGGATTCAGGACGTAGATGCTGCCGCCGGCAAACAATATGTCTGACGAGCGAAACCCGGTCTGCACCTGAAAGAAATCCAGCACCGCCTGATCCTCGTACACCGCGGCCACAGGTTCTGGAGCTCCCGAAACGTTTAGTTTGACGATTCGGTCATCACCGGTGCGGTGGGTGACAATATAGAGAAAACCATCCGGGTCAACCGTCATACCAAGCATCACTTCTCCAACGTAATCGACCATTTCAATTCCCGTGAACACCTCATCGCCCACCACATTACCGCTCGTTGACGGATCGATCGAGGCGCGCCGGAGCGGAGGAGCGGGGATACTGGTGCCCCCAAAGAAATAGACCAGGTCACGGGATCGGTCAAAGGTGAACACAGGATGTGGCTCCTGAAGCCAGTACGTGGCTTGGGCAAGGTTAGCCGTTGCATCTACTGCCGACCGGGGAAGTGCGCGGAGCTCCTGTATCATGTCAAAACCGGAAACCAGCAGATTGCCGTGGGAATCGAAATCGGTTCCGCGAAATATGAAATTGCCGGGTGCGTCGGCGGCCTGCCAGTCACGCCCGGACATGTCCTTCATGATCACGAGGCGGTAGTTCAATCGATCTGGCACCACAATCAGCGGACGCATGCGGGCACTCACGTCCAGCCCTCTGGAAGTAAGCCCCGCTACACGCCGGAACGTGTACCAGCCGCCGTCAAGGTCAAAGACCCGGTTCCGACCGGTTGGCACCTCCAGCACAACGCTTGAACTCCCCGATGACAGCACTACTGGCCCGATTGGGCTCATACCGGGACCACTGACAACCAGTTCCAGCTGTTCAATGGTAGACGGAGCGTTCATCACCGAAACGCCGGCATAGCCTGTGTGGCCACCCTGGCTCAACGGGTCCATACAGCCGGTAAGCAGGACAAGCGCCGCTGTCGCGGCAAGAGCGATGCGATACCGGCGCATTTTCTGCATATTTGATGCGGATCGATTCTTCATACACCTTTCCTATTCCCACAGGATGCGCACTACTACCAGCCCGTGTCCCGACGGTTTGCCCGGTCCCGCGCCGGTCTCGTCGCGAGAGGTATAGGGCGACACGTTGAGCAGCTTGAACGCGATATCCTTGGGGTTCTGCGGTGGCTTGAAACCTTCAACTTTTGAAGATTGCCCGCGCCGGACACTCTTGAGCTTGCCCAGTCGATTAGCAATCGATACCAGCCCTTCGTCGACGTGCAGGTTTATGCCGTCAAAATCAAAACTGGTACCACGGACCGCAGCGGTGGCCTGCGTACTACGCAGCTGGAAGTTGTTCTGCAGACCGCGCGTGGTACGCACTTCAGAGCGAACACGCCCTACGCGCAGGAAGAGGTCGGTATCGATTGAGTTTTCACGCTCGACCAGATTCTCCAGCGTCATACGCGTCAGCTCGCGCACCTGCAGCGAGCTTTCGCCGATACGGATCACCGCCTCGGCGCCAAAACCGGTGGAGACGGTGGTGCCGGCGGTGATGACCTCTCCGACCTCGGCCGAACGCCACTCAGCCGCGCCGTTGCGCAATTCAACCCTGCCGGATAGCGACGTGATCTGCGCCTGGGCCTGCTGGGCGTGGACCGGGCTGGCAACGGTAGCGCTCAGAGCGTAAACCAGCATGCCAAGCCGGATAAAGCGAATCAATCGTCCTCGCATAGAGTGCTCTCCTCCGATCAGAAACTGAACGAGAGATCAAAGCGCGCCAGAAGCTCGGTCTCCCTCGATCCCTCAATGAATCCTCGATCGCTCCCGGTAGAGGGGAAAAACGCTGCCAGCGCCAGCCCCACGCCCAGATCCGAGAACGGCCGGTAGTTGACCATCAGATCAATTTCGCTGCCCAGATAGCGCGCGTCAGATTCGGTATTCGCACCGACCTCGGAAATCACCTCTGAAGTAGGCCGGAAAAACGCAAAGTAGCGCAGCCTGGTCTGCAGGTTCTGCAGTGTATTACCGGCGTACGCGAAGGGGCGAATCGCGTAGCCGGCGTCGGCCACGATCAGATTGCCCGGCCGCGGCGAGAATATCAAACCCAACGGTGAGTCGGTAATGCTCAGGAACTGTTTGGATCCGCCTTCGGTTGCGCCCTCAAAGTACGATACCTGGTCAGCCCCGCCGGAAGACACCAGCAGATTGGCTTCGACAATTGACTTTGATACCTCGGGCATGAAGTACTGCAGGCCAAGTCCGGCCATCTGCGCGCTGATCTGGCGATACTCGTACACCCCGCTGCCAAGGTCGGACTCCGCCATAGCGCGGCCGAAGCCAAAGTAGAGAAAACTGTCGTAGTACAGCTGCGGTAATAGCGGGCCGGAAACACCCAGGCCAACGTATTGCGTGTCGACGCGTCCGCTGCCCTCGAGCTCATCAAGATCGCCTTGCGGCCGAAGGTCTTTCTGGCCCACGAAGGTAATTACTACGTCCTGTCCGCTGATATACTCAGGCAGCATGAATGCCAGAAATCCCACCAGTCGCGGCGGCCCCAGCAGCTTATCATCGGCATCATCGTTTACGTCGGCGCGCGACAGCTGGACAGTGGTATTTGGCAGGAGGACAAACCCGGTATAGCCGAGACCCGCGGTTACATCCATCCGTGCACTCTCGATACCAAGCCGCAGGCCGTCGGCGCGCGTACGCAGCACTCGCTCCGTAAAATCCGCAAACACAAATCTGCCGGCCTGCAGATCTATCAGCCACAAATCGCGCTGCTCTTGCTTAATCGGTCTACGCAGGTGTGCGTAGAGGTAATCGATATCAACCAGGTAGGTGCGGTCCAGACTGAACGCATAGCTCGCCTGCGCAGCCATCTCCAGCTCAGCTGAAAACTCATGTGTCACAAAGAGCGCCGCACGGTTACTCTGGGTGTATTCAAGTCCATCAGTGGGACCACTGACGCCGCTGGAGTTATCTACGCTGACGCCCCAGTCGAGCCCGTGAACAGACGGAACGGTTGTCGCGAACAGCAGCACCGATGAAACAATCGATAATGCGGCGGTCAGGCGCGCCGCCTTCACGACTGCTGTTCCTGTTGCCAGACGCGGACGTTAGCGAGGATACGCAACATCTCCTCGCCGCTGATTGTGCGGTCAGCTGTTTGAGAGCCGCTCGCGAGACCCTGATAGACGATCTCACGAGCGGCGTAGCGCGGGCCCGGCATCAGCCGGTACATCACGCCGCCGGGCATCTCGAACACCTGCATCAGGACAAAGGCGTACTCGCCGAACAGAATCGGCGCGTTCGCCGCGCGAGGACTCAGGCCCCAGCGCGCCCAGTCCCGGCCGATTCTGTTGTAGACGTCCTCCTGGGACTCAGCGTCGGTAGCAAGCCCGGTGGCCAGAAGGGCCATGTAAAGCGCTTCACCGGTGCGGGCGACATCGCGACTGAGAATCAAGTCGATAGTCTCATTCGATTGAGCGCTCAGTGAGAATGCCGCTCCAGCCAGGAACACTAACATAAGTGGCAGAATTGACAGTTTCACGGACGAAGCCCCCTAATTCTGAGTTATCTGGTAATATAGCGCAAGATGCAACAATATGCAATCTTGTATGTTGACGCAGCACCGCTGTGACCCGGCGTGCTACACTACCGGCAGGAGATATCTAATGACCGGAAAAGAATTGGGAGACAAGCGCGGGCGCCCGCGGCGCTACGATTTCCAGGCTGAGGACGGTTACAGCGACCCATTTGCCGCCTACGCCGTTTCAGCGCTGCAGGAGCTTCTGGCCCGCGTAATCGATCAGATCGAAGACCTGCCGCCTGAAGCGTTTGGCTACACTGCGCCGTCAAGCTGGTTCTGCCTCAGCTGGCTGCCGCTGCACCTGGCGGCATCCGAGCACAGCCAGATGCTGCGCCTGGCGCGGGGCCTCGGCCTGGCGCTGCCGCAGTTGGAACCGCAGACTCTGTCGGCCTTGGAGTACGGCGCTCTGGAAGCCGACGGAACCGTGCCCGCCGGGCTGAACCATGCTCCGCTGTTGATAGAGGCGATGCAGGCGGTTCGCCGAACCGTGACCGCGCCGCTCTGCCGTCAGATTCCCGATGCACAGCGCCAACTCAAGGACGCCGGTAAACTCTCAACGCCGCAGTCGGTCCTGATGCATCAGTTCTGGCACTGGACCTACCATTCCGGTCACATCGGGCTGATGCGCCTGGAATGGGGCAGCGACTATCACTGGGTCATGGCCGAAGCGCCGCAGTCCTGACCGCGGCCGCGCTACAGCAATTCGAGCAGAAACGGCAGAACCTGCTTCTTGCGGCTGAGAACACCGCGCATTTCAAAAACACCGTCAGCCGGCTGCGGAAAGGCCAGACGGTCCAGCAGCACCGCCGGGCCGCTGATCTGCAGCAGCGTCGTGCTGGTGGTGATGTCGGTGAGCATCAGCGCTGACAGGTACAGGTCTTTGGCGGCACGCCATGCGGCCAGCGCTTCCGCCAGCTCAGCGCGTCGCTGCCAGAACCCCTCGAATCCAACCATCTCGAACTGGCTGACGCTGAAGCGCCGCCCGCGTTCGTCGTAGGTTTTCTGGTCCTGACCGATAATCGCGTCCGCGGACAGTTCGGCGATGCCGCTACCGGCCGCGAACATAGCGTGCCCGTACTCAACGGGGTCCAGCTGCGCGATGCCGCCAAGCCACTCGGCGGTGCTGCGGTCGACGTCGGTTGTGGTGGGCGAATTCAGCACGACGGTGTCGGAGAGCACGCCGGACAGCATCAATCCGGCGAGGCGTGGCGGCGGGGAGACACCGGCCTCGCGATACATGCGCGCCACGATGGTGCAGGTCGATCCAACCACGTGGTTGATAACGGTGATCGGCGTGCTGGTCCGTCCGATCCCGATGCGGTGATGATCAACGATTTCTTCGATGTGGGCGTGCTCGACGCCGTCAACGGACTGCGAAGACTCGTTGTGGTCGACCAGGGCGACGCGGAAGCGGGAGTCGGTCATGAAGTTCATCCGCGTCACGATACCGGCAATCGCGCCGCGCTCGTCTGTTACAATGAACCCGCCCTCGTTGGACCGGTTCACGGTGAGTTCGGCGTCGCGAATAGGCATAGAAGTAGGGAACGTCGGTCCGACCGGCTCGAGAAAGCGATCGACGGGCATCGCGAGAAGTTCGCGAATCGGCGGGCCTTCACGGTCGAGAAGCGCCGCCAGGCCGACCGCGGTCACTCTCCCCACGCAGGCACCGTCCTTGTCCACTACCGGCATGAAGGAAAACCGTCGATCAACAATGATGCGGTGGGCCTCGCCAAGCGGACTGCCGCTATCGACGAGAAGCAGGTCCTGAAGCGGGATCATGATGTCCGTCAGCCGCGGCAGCACATCGGCGAGCAACCGCGGATCATCCGCGCCGAAGGCGTCCAGCGCGAAGCGAGTCTGGCGGTTGATGCTTCCGGCGCGGCACGCAACGGCGTCCACACCGGCGACCTCGGTTTTGTAGCGTGCGTATGAGATAGCGGCGCAGATGGAGTCGGTATCAGGATTCCGATGGCCGACCACCAACAGCGGTTTGTTGCGGCTCACCCGGCTATTCTTGGTCGCGCGGAACGAGGCAGATGAAGCGCAACGGCGC
>SKLB01000356.1 GCA_007123465.1 Spirochaetales bacterium | reverse complement strand
CCGCTGGTGGCGATAGTTGGCCGACCCAATGTTGGCAAGTCGACGCTGTTCAACCGGCTGCTGCGCAAGCGCCGCGCCATAACCCATGCCCAGCCCGGCGTTACGCGCGATGTTGTCGGTGCGCTGTGGGATCTCGGCGCGTTGACCGCCCGGCTGGTTGATACCGGCGGCGTGTCGCCGGAGGGAGACGGGTTCCATCCGCTTGTCTCCGGCCGCAGCATGGAGACTCTGGCGCGCGCCGAACTGGTGCTGCTGGTGATGGATGTGACCGAGGTCACTCCCGAGGACGAGTTGTTTCTCGAAAGCGTTGCAGCGTATCGCGACAAAGCCATTCTGGTGGTCAACAAGGTCGATAGCGAACAGCGTGAGGCCGAGGCGTGGAACTACCACCGTTTCGGCTTCTCGCACGTCATCCCGGTCTCGGCCGAGCACGGGCGCGGTATCGACGAGCTGGTGGAGCTGGTCAGCGTTCGGCTGAGCGATACCGCGGCTGCCGGCAGCGCGGACAGCACGGCACAACAGCGTCCAAAGCAGCCGCTGATGGGAATGGCGGTTCTGGGACAGCCGAATACCGGCAAGTCCACCCTGTGCAATCGGCTGGCCGGACGCGAATCGTCGATTGTATCCGTTATTCCCGGTACAACGCGTGATGTGGTAGAGGAGAGCTTCACCTTCGAAGATCTGCGGGTGCGGATCCTGGATACTGCGGGAATTCGCCGCAAGCGCACGGTAACCGACAATGTAGAGTACTACTCGGTTACGCGTGCGATAGACACCATAGACGAGAGCGACGTTGTGCTGTTGCTGGTTGATGCCAACAAAGGCTTATCCGAACAGGACAAGAAGATCGCATCGCTGGTTGTCAAGAAGGGCCGAGGTATCGTTATCGTGCTCAACAAATGGGACCTGATGCAGAAGCTCGGCAACCAGTTTGAGGCGGTGCGCGATCGCATCCGATTTGTCTTCCCGATCCTGGAATTTGCACCGGTGGTGGCCATCTCTGCGCTGGGCGGCAGCGGTGTCGATACATTGCTCAAGACCAGCGTAAGAGTGTTTCGCCAGCTCAACACACGCATCGAGACCTCACGTCTGAACCAGGCGTTGGCGCAGTGGGTTGCCCGCACCCCGCCACCGATGGCTCACGGCCGTCCGTGGAAACTGCGCTACATGACCCAGGCCGGCGTAAATCCGGTGGTCTTTGTGCTGTTTGCCAATCGCGCGCGCGGATTCCCCGCGGCGTACCTGTCGTATATCAAGAACCAGATCCGCAAAGAGTTCGGTTTGAAGGACATTCCTATCCAGATCGAGGTGCGTTACTCGCAGAAGAGCTGATGTCGGGCTATCTGATCGGTGAGGTTTGCCAGGCGCTCGACGTGAAACCGCACGTGCTGCGCTACTGGGAACAGCAGGTTCCGCTGCTCAAGCCGCGCAAGGATCACGCCGGACGGCGCCTCTACTCTACCCGTGAACTGCAGATACTGTTCCGGCTGCGCTATCTGATACGCACGCGCAAGTTCACCACAGAAGGCGCTGCCGAGAAGATCATCGATGAGTTGAACGGAACTGGAGCTAATCGCAAGGCAGGTTTTCATCAGCTGCGCGAACAGCTGATGGAACTGTCCAGCCAGGCGCACCGGAGTGCCCGGCAACTGCAGCGAGCCTGGTTGCCACAATTTATTCAGCAGAGCCAGCCGCACCTGCTGGAGAACTGGCTGCAGCTGACAATCGGTTGCCGTCTCGCCATCATCGCCGAGCTGCAACGCTGGTCTGATTACGGTGAGCGCATAACCGCCGCGCCGCACCGGCGTCGTTTAGCCCCCGGTCCTCAGAAAGAAAACCAACCGCTGGCGGCACTACGGATCAGACCGTGGCAGACAGCGCCGCGGCAGCAATTGCTGCCGGTATCCGGTGTGCGTCCACGTGTGCTGTTGCTGTCGCTGTGCGCCGGCGCGGCAACGCGCGCGGCATCCGGGCGCCTGCTGCAGCGCGCGGCGGCGTTGATCAACAGCGGCAATCAAGACGGGGTTGAAGTGACCGCGTGGCTGGTGGCATTTGATCCACTGCGGCAGCCGTGGATCAGGCAGGACGCCGAGCGTGAGAGCCGCGGGCGTCCGGCTGAGCAGCAGGCGCACCTGGTAGAGATCGGTCCGCTGCCGTTGCAGGACGCCCGGGGCAAGCTTCACGTCTCGGCCGAGCGTGAGGGCCTCGCGGCACACGATTGCGCACTGCTGGATGCCGCCCACGCCCTGGCGCTCGGGCATCTGCGTCCGTTGCTCGATCGGGCGGAGTGTGTGGTGCTCGATCAGACTCTCGATCAAAGCAGGCAGGCAGCTTCAGAGGTGGTGCTGGAGCAGCTGCTCGGGTGGTTTGAACCGCGAACAACCGACCTGGTGGCAGCGGCGGCGCCGGATAACTCCGGGGGGCTGCAGTACGCCACGGCGGTCTATACTCCGCTTGGAGCGTGCGTTCTTGCGCCAGGGCTGCTCATCAAGGCGGTTGAGACCGCGGTCCTGAACTGCGTTGAGTTTTCCCATCGCGTGCTTATCGCAGACCACAGCCGCTCCGATACTGAAGCCAGGCAACTGTTCGGTTGGCGGTTACGAACACTCGATCTGTTGACCGCTGCCCGCAGACCGCGTATTTTTGTAGTGGAGGAGCAGTAATGAGCCGCAAGGCAGCCTGGATTTTGCTGATTGTTTTCGCGATTGCCGTTGCAGAGTACGGTGCAGCGTATCCGCCAGGCAGTACCTGGCTCCAGGCTGCTCCTGAGCACAGTGAAACGCGACGTCAGCTGTCGACTCTGGTGACCGGACCGCTTTCGACCGTTACCGCGTCGCGATCTTCCACGTATCGCCAGACCACCAGCGGAACGCGGGTTCGTTTTGAAACGCAATCCGGCGCCGATTACGTCTATCTGCTGTTTCTGAACGAGCAGCGTGGCCGGTTCCCGATTGCCGGACGCGGGAATTGGGTTATTCGCCGGCGTGTCGAGGATGGAGCTTTCGATCAGGTGAAGATTTTTCTGGCTGATCACGCAGATTTCTTTGTCAGGATTTTCCCGCGCGGCACCCGTTCGGTAATGGACGTGATAATGGCCGGCGATACTATCTATCGCGGGGTGGCTATTCCGTTTGAGTTCGAGCAGGTTCTGCTGCGTCCTTTTGCCGACATCCAGCGTGCCACGCAGGAGATAGTTGACTGGGGATTGTTCGAGCCGCCGCCGGTCGGCGCCGAATACGCCGCGGTGGAGACCATGGTAGACCGGTTACGCCCGGCGCTTGCAATGCTGCCCGATGCCGAGGACGGCGCCATGGACCGCCACGGCAACCTGGTGTTTATCGAGAGTCTGGTTCTTCAGGATCAGGAGCCCGGCTTCAACTGTTCGGGTTTCGCAAAGTGGGTAGTCGACGGCATTTACCATTCGCTCACCGGACGTTACCTGGATATCGACGCGCTGAAGGTGCGCCACATCGGCACGCGCGGACACCGCTGGAGCGACCGCTACGAACAGGAGCGAGATCCGTTCTTCGGACTCGACTGGTCGCGCAACCTGGCACTCGCCTCGAGGCAGCTGGACTACGGCGAGCACCAGAGTGACCCGACGGCAGCCGACGTGGGTTCGGTTGCATTTGCACGTGCGGTTCCCAACGTCGGCTTCGAGGTCGATGAGCTTTCGCGGGTTCTCTACCTGCTGGCACGCGAGGAACCCGGTTACTTCTACATCGGCAGCCTGAACCGCGAGTTCGGCAGCCAACCGACGCTGCGGCAACACGTGCATATCGTAGTGATTTTCCCCTATTTTGACGCACAGGGCCGCTACCGGGTGGTAGTCATGGAACGCAACGTGGAATCGAGCCTGGCCTCACTGCAGCGGCGTTACGCCGGTGACGCCATTCACCTGGTGCGCGTGCGTGCCAGCGGGCAGTTTCAGCCGCCGATTATCGGGAATGCGGCTTTTGTTGAATAATCCCCCGGCCTGAGATATCTTTTGCGGTAGTATGAAAAGATTTCTGTTGGCAACAGCGGTGTTGCTGTGCGCCGGCGTACTCTCCGCCCAGAGCTCCGACCGGGAGATCTTCCAGCAGGCCGAATCACGCTTTCGCGCCGGCGAATATGAGATTGCCCTTGAACGCTACGAGGCGCTGATTCGTCAGCACCCGGTTTCACAGTTTGTGCCCGATGCCCAGTTTCGCCGCGCCGTGGTGCTCTACCGGCTGCAACGCTATCAGGAGTCGCTCGACCTGCTGCAGCGGGTGCAGACGCGGTTCCGGTCCACGCGTTTTCTGCAACAGATTCCGTTCTGGAAAGGGGTAGCGCACTATCATTTGGGCAATTATCGCAACGCGCGCGATGAGATCGAGGTCTTTCTTGCCGCCGGAACGGACGCGGGCCAACGGTCGCAGGCACTGCTCTACCAGGCGCTCAGCGAAGTCGCGCTGGGGGCGCGCGACAGCGCGATCGCCTCGCTGGAACAACTGCTGCAGACTTCTTCGCCGCAGCAGGAGCCGTACGCGGTAAGCGTATACCTGTCGCTGCTGCTGCAGCAGGATCGTCTGCAGGACGTTATTGATTACTACCATTCGATCTCGCCGCCTGACGGCCGATGGGCGGACAACACCACGCTGTACGCCGCTGAAGCCTACTATCGCTCGGGCGATACCGATAGCGCTATCGAGCTCTACCACCGCCTGCGTGGTGCCGCCGCCCCGATCGCTACGGTGGCGTTTCAGCGTCTGTTCCAGATTGCGCAGGAACAGGACGATGAGCAGGCGTTCTTTGCGGTGATGAGCGAGGCCGAGCAGGCTCTGGCCGGCCGCACCGAGGTTCTCAAGGAGTTCTGGCTGCGCGTTGGTATCGAGACCTATAACCGGCAGCGCTACGACCTCTCCGAGCTCTATCTGCAGCGCGTCTGGGATCTGCGGCGCAGCGAGTCTATCGCGGCCACCGCGCCGCTCTACCTGTCAGACCTGCTGGCGCGTCGTGATGAGCGTAGCCGTGCTATTGCGGTGCTGCGCGAGTTTCTGTCGCTCTTTGATGAACAACGTGACGAGGTTCTGCTGCGGCTCGGTAAACTCTATGCCGAAGCCGAGGACTGGCGCCGCGCAGCCGAGACGCTCGGCAGCCTGACGCGGGACCATCCGCAGTCCGAGCACTTTGCAGCTGCCGGCTACCAGTACGCCTACTCGCTCTATCGGCTCGACCGAAGCCGTGAGGCACTGGTGGTCATCGAAGATATCTTTGCACACGGTCGTGGCGGACGCTTCAGGGGTGACTTGCTGCGCCTCAAGGTTCAGCTGCACCGCGAACGGGGCGAACTCGATCAAGCGTTGCAGGCTATGCAGGAGTACATAAGCGGCCGGCGCGAGGATCCGGATGCGCGTATCGAGTACCTGACGTTGCTGTTTCGCCTCGAACGCTACAACCGCGTAGTGGACGGGGCGCAGGAGCTCGAGGCAGAGAATCCCCTTCTGGCAGAAGAGCGGCCGGATCTCTGGATGCAGCTCAGTTATATGGTTGGTCTGGCCCATATCTCGCTGCGCGACTACAATGCGGCAATCGCCAATCTGCAGCAACTGCCCTCGGATCCGCGGGTGCTCGAGGAACTCGATCCCGAACGCGACTTCGGGGTTATCTATCCCTACACGCTCTACTATCAGGGGTGGGCACACTACCGGCTATCGCAATACGGGCGCGCTTCCGGCTACTTTGACCAGCTGCTCGACTACGATGATCGACACCGGTTTGCTCCGCGGGCGGCATACCTGGCCGGATGGAGCGACTATAACCGTGGCCGTTACGATCAAGCCGAAGGCCACCTGCGCCGTCTGAAGGCGATGCAGATCGACCGCCAGACCGATGTCGAGGCCTCGTTCCTGCTGGGGCAGACCATGGCGGCGCGTGGGCGCTACAACGAAGCGCTGGTGCAGTATCGTAATGTGTTTCTGGACAACCCCGATTCGCGCTACGCCGATGACTCGCTGTTTGAGTACGCCGGTATCCTGGTGCGCATGGGCCGCGTGGATGACGCTGTACACGAGTACCGCAATCTGCCACGACGCTTCCCCGACAGCCAGCTGGGCGAGGAGGCGATGTTCCGCCGCGGCGAGTTGCTTTTCGAACGCGAGCGCTACCCGGAGGCGCGCAACGCCTTCTTTGAGCATCGCTCCAACTATTCGCGCGGCAGCCTCGTACACGCTTCGCTCTACTGGGGTGGAATTGCGGCGCAACGCGCCGGTGAACCGTCGGGGGCGCTGCTGCTGTGGGAACAGCTCATTCGCGAGCATCGCGACAGTCAGTATCGTCCGGATGCAATGCAGCGCAGTGCTGAGATCTATGAACAGCGCGGCGAGTATCGCAACGCACTCAATATTATCACCGAGTTCATCGCCGCGTATCCACAGGAGGCCGCAGCCGTGCAGGCGCGGCGCAAGGCCGACGAGCTGATTCTGCTGATTGGGGGCCTATCGGTCCGGGAGGCCGCCTTGTGGGTCCGGATCGATGAGAACCAGCGCGCCCGGACCAGCGCCGGACGCAGTGCAATACTTGACCTCGGTCGCCTGGCGATCATCGAAGGCGCGGGAAGTCCGGCAAACGAGAATCTTGTGCTTCAGCTGTTGCAGGATGTAGCCGCGCGTGCCGACGAAGACCCGGCGTCTGCCGCTGAGGCCATGTTCCTGCTGGCCGAGTACGACATGCGGATGTCGCAACCGCTGCGCGCAGCCGAGCGTTTCCTGCGTGCCGCCGAGATCGATCCGGCGGACCGCGATCGTGCAGCGCGTTCGCTGTTCCGCGCCGCCGAGGCGCTGCAGTTTGCCGGCCGCGATG
>SKLB01000363.1 GCA_007123465.1 Spirochaetales bacterium | reverse complement strand
CACGGCGTGTAAGCGTCCCAGACGATAGACTGAAACATAGAGAACACGTCAGATGCGCGCTGGGGCTCGTAAGTCAGAAACGATCCCGGGGCGTGCAGCAAGCCGGGCGGAACGTCCCATCCGGTACCCGGCGTAAGCCGGTAGGCGCGCGACAGATCCAGGATGCCGTTATCTCCCTTCTTCCAGTTTGCCAGGCAATCGCGCACTTGTTCTTTCTTGACTCCCGGGTTGATTCCAAAGAAGGTATACGGGAAGTAGCCGCGTTTGTTGTTCAGTTGCGGCGGAAAGTAGTACGCCTCGGGCTTGCCGCGCTGCCCTACTTTGGCGGCCATCTCATCGGTGTGGTGCAGATGGTGCGGCAGCGGCTCCAGGTTATCGAAGAACTTGCTGTACATGGTCCAACCGCCGTGCGCCTTCATGACCTCGGGGCCCAGAAACTGCTCTCCGTGATTCTCGATGGCATCTTTGAGCAGAGCTTTCTGAGCCTTACCACCATCCTCAACGTAGATGTAGCTCAATCCTTCGTCGGCCAGTGTCTCGGGGCCATTGTCGGCCCTGGTGGTGGATGAGAACCATCGCTCATCGATTCCGCCGCGGTGCGCTCCAAAGGCGTAGTAGTCGTCCGGATGCAGCTTCAGCCGCTTGCCCGGTATGCAGAACGACCGCGGTACCCAGGTGGGGCTCAAACGTACAACGCCCTTGCCTTGATTGATTGCCTTGTCAACAACCTGTTTCACATTGCTCATAATGACTCCTTCTTCGTTTTCAATTGGGGAGAACCCGTTCTTTCCGCCGGTGGTGCGGTTGATTGCCGCACCACCAACTCGGTTGGAATAACAATTCTTTCGGTCAGGCGCTTGCCCGCCGAGCGCTCACGCATCAACAGCTGCACCGCAGCCCTCGACATCGCTTCAAACGGCTGGCTGACCGTTGTGAGTTGCGGCCGGACCATGCGGCAGGTCACGATGTCGTCTACTCCCGCAACCGACATATCGCGCGGCACCGCCAGGCCGTGATCGATCATGCCGCCGATGATTCCAATCGCCATCAGGTCGTTCTGCGCCCACAGCGCGGTTATGCGCGGTTTGGACTTCAGAAGCAGTTCAACCGTCCGCACACCGCTCTCAAAGCGGAAATCGCCTTCAAAGATCCACTGGTCGGGCAAACGGTGTCCGGCGTGGCTCAACGCCTGCGTGAACCCGTTCAGTCGCTCGCGGCACAGCGCAACGTCCAACGGGCCGGTGAGGCAGGCGATCCGGCTGTGCCCGAGTCCGAGCAGATGCTCGGCCGCCAATCGGCCGGCGGTGAAGTTGTCCATAGTAACCGTGGGAACGGTGCCACTCTCGAGGGCGCGGTCCAGCACCACGTAGGGGATAGATGTTTCGTTGAGCATATCCAGTGCCCGACTCTGATCCGATACCCGGATGAAGATGATGCCGTCCACGTTGCGACGGATCAAATGGTCGATAAACTCGGCTTCCGCGTCAGGATCACTGTGCGTATCACCGATAATCAGTCCGTGCTTGTGCTCGCGGACAGACTGCTCGGTGTACTTGATGAACTCTTCAAACGAGTGATGCGCAATATCGGGAACGGCAAGCCCGATGAGGTTGCCGCTCTTGGAGCGCAAACCGGCAGCCAACAGGTTGGGTCGGTAATTGATCATGCGGATGGCATCTTCAACGGCGCGTCTGGTTTTACCGTCAACCGGATGGGTATCGTTGATGACCCTGGAAACGGTAGATATCGAAACCCCTGCCATTTCGGCAACATCTTTCATCGACGCCATCAAACTACCAGCCTCGGACAACCACGCATCGCTTTCTCGACAACCTCCGCTATGATCACCGCCTGATGAATCATCCGCTGCGCGATGGAACAGCCTGAACTCGGAAATCGTTTTCGCAAACGATATCACAGCTATGGTCGCCTGTCAAGAATTTCGCTACGCACTTCGGCAGAGCAGCCGTCGCGACAGGCCCCGACCGGCCAGGCGTAAACAATTTGACAGCAGGGTCAACTCATGATATCGTTTTCGCAAACGATTACAACAACAATGGCGTGAATACGCGGCGCAGACAGCGCCCGTGCGTCATGAATGTTGCAAGTTTCCTTCAAGGAGGACATTATGGCGGAAAAACAGAAGTATCCCAAAGTCCACAACGCAGCGTGGCCCGGTGTAGTCGGCAAGGAGCCAGGCACGGATCACCCCCCTATCGATCTGGACACAATGCTCAAGCTGACCGCTGGAGCCAAGGTTAACGGCCGTTCATTCGACGGCATCGACCTGTTTGTAGCGGACCCTCACATCTCGATTGACTCGTCACAGGATGACATCAAGCGCGTTGCGGACAAAATCCGCGGCTACGGTTTGGCGGTTGGAACCCTGATCGCGCCGGTGTGGCCTCCGGTTGGCGGTGGCTCGGCCATGGGTGACGCAGCCGAACAGCAGAAGTTTCTCGACGCCGTACGCAAGACGTGCAAGATCGGCGGCTGGTTGCGCGGGACGGGTATCCGCAGTTACGGACTGGTCCGAATAGACTCCGCAGCGGGCGTTGCCGAGTGGGCCGAGGATCCCGAGGCCAACCAGAAGAAGATCGCCGAGACGTTCAGCAAAGCCGCAGACATAGCGGAGGACGCCGGCGAACAGCTGGCAGCCGAAGGCGAAATCTGTTGGGGCGGTATGCACAGCTGGAAGCGCATGCTGCAGCTGCTGGAAATGGTCAACCGACCCAAGACCGTTGGGTTCCAGGCCGATATGGCGCACACGCTGCTCTACCTGCTGGGCTACAACGCCCCGGATGACGCAATTCTGCCGCAGGGATTCGATTGGAAAGACCGCTCCAAACTGGATGATGCGTTGAAGACCCTGACGGCCAAGCTCAGACCGTGGACCATGGATTTCCACGTGGCGCAGAACGACGCCACGGTATTTGGTTCCGGCTCGCACGACAAAACCGGGCGCCACTGCCTGCCCACCGACCCCAACGGCAAGCTCGAAGTTGCGCATCACGCCGGGTTCTGGCTGCGGGACGAATCCGGTAACCTCACCAAGCGCTTCAAGCACATCTGCTGGGACGGCTGCATGTTCCCCAATGAAGTAATGATGAAGCAGGAAACCTGGAACAGCATCCTTGAAACCCTGCTGAAGGTTCAGGACGCGCACGGCTGGGAAGAGTAGGAGGATCGATATGAAACAGAAGAAACAGCTCAGAATCGGCATGATTGGTTACGGTTTCATGGGCAAGACACACTCCAATGCGTTTACCCTGGCACCAAAGTTCTTCGATTCCGAGTACCAACCGGTGCTGCAGACTCTGTCTGCACGTAACCGTGAGAACGCCGAGGAGTTTGCCGCCAAGTGGGGCTACAAAAACGTTGAGACCGATTGGCGCAAGGTAGTCTCCAGCCCGGATATCGATGTTGTCGATATCTGCGTGCCAAACAACCTGCACGCTGAAATCGCTATCGCGGCCGCGGAAGCCGGCAAGATGGTGCTGACCGAGAAGCCGCTGGCGATGGACGTGGCAGAAGGCGAAAAGATGGTTGCCGCGGTCAAGAAGGCCGGCGTGCCCAACATGACGTGGTACAACTATCGCCGCATCCCGGCGGTTACGCTGGCCAAGCAGATCATCGACTCGGGAAAGCTGGGCAAGATATTCCACCTGCGAGCACAGTTCCTGCAGGACTGGACAATCTCGGCTGACCTTCCGCAGGGCGGGGCCGGCACCTGGCGCCTGGACGTTGATGCGGCAGGATCGGGGGTAACCGGAGACCTGCTGGCGCACTGCATCGACACCGCCATGTGGTGGAACGGGCCAATCACCAAAGTCTGCGCTCGAACCGAGACGTTTATCAAGGAGCGCAAGCACGTTGAAAGCGGCAAGACGCAGCCGGTTGGAATAGACGATGCCTGCATCTTCCTGTGCGATTTTGAGAACGGATCGCTGGGCAATTTTGAATCCACCCGCTACGCGCGCGGCCACAAGGCCAAGTACTTCATCGAGATCAACGGCGAACACGCTTCGATCGCCTGGGACCTTCACGATCTGCAGCGTCTGGAGTACTTTGACCACCGCGATGAGTCTATTGTACGCGGATGGCACTCTATACACGTGACCGACGGTGACCAGCCGTATATGGGCCACTGGTGGGTCCCGGGGCTGTTGATCGGTTACGAGCACAGCTTTACGCATCAGGTTGCCGATTTCCTGGAGTCCCTGTCTTCAGGCAAGCCGGTCGGGCCAACCTTTGAGGATGCGCTGCAGACCCAGAAAGTCTGTGAGGCGGTCATCGAAAGCGGCCGCGATCGGGCATGGAAGGACACCGGCGCCGGCAAGATGATCTGACACCCGAGCTTGTGTCTGGTCTACCGCCCGCGGGCACGCACGTGCCCGCGGGTTTTTTTATGCCGGCTGCCACAAAGCCTGGGGACGGCACACGACACAGCGGAGAAGCTCAGGCGGCAGCGGCCTTCAGGCACTGGTAGGTCGCGTACAGCATGACCAGTGTAGTATCGTCATCGGCCTGCGGCTCTGTACTGTGCGGGGCGGTCTGCGAGGATACCGCTACCGCCAGCAGATCCAGCGGTGGCGGCACCGTGGCGTTCTGCAGCGCGGCGGCACACCAGCTGCGCAATTCGGCGTGGCGCTGCTCGCGGTAGTGCTCCAACAGCTGTGCAGCCGATTGATCGAAGAGTGCCAGGCGGCGCGTCTCGGTCAACAAGCTGCGGAAGCCGCGGCTACGCTGTTCGTTCTCGCGGCGGAAGCAGTCCGCCAGATCCGGCTCAAACCGGTAGCGTTCTGCAAACAGCGCCATGACCGCCTGGCGATAGCGCCTGCCGCGGTCCGGCGGAGCAAAATCAAACAACAAACCGATACAACTCGAGGAAGTGTCCATACCAAGCACCGCGGCTACCGCATCCGCGCGTATCCACGGCGCAAGGTCCGGACGCTGCGCCAACTGTAACGCGGCTGTCAGTTCAGCGGCTGAACCGGCTGCTGCCAGCGCGCGCAGCGCTGCCGCCTGAACCGCGGGATCACTCTCCTGCGCAAACTCGCGCAGAGCTGCTATGGTCTGCTGGCTGCGGTACGATCCCAGCGCGCTGATCGCCTCGAGACGACTGAAAGAATCTCGATCCTGCGCCTCTTCGATCAGCTCCGGCTGCAGAACCGGCCGCGGGTAGCCGGCCAGTGAACGCAGAATGCGCCTGCGCTCCGAAGGTACCGGGGTGCGCAGGCGGCGGCGAATCTCACCGGTGGCCAGCTGCGACGCGCTTCTCTCCAATGACAGCAGCGACGCCTCGCGGCGGACAGGGTCAGCACTGGCGTCGAGGTGATAGATATCCAGAAACGCCCTCAAGTTCTGCACCGAGAGGAATATCGAAGCGGTTTCCCTGATCGACATGCTGCCGGCATCGTGCAGCCGAATCCCGCTGACTACCGCAGCGATGCACAGCAACGCGGCCAGCGCAAAGGTAAAGCTGTATTGATGGACGCTGATCTGCGGCAGCGCCAGGCCCAGATCTGCCAGAGCACCCGCCAGCATCCCCACAACCAGCGCGGTGATTGCGGCAAAGAAGTGCATCATGGAGGTGTATCCGATGCGGTTCTCACCGGGTAGCGAGCGGATTACCAGCCGCGAAACCAGCAACAGCTCGAGGCGCAGAAAAAAGTAGCAGACAAAGCCCAGCGCGTAGTAGACCGCCCAGGGAAGCGTCGGGGGCAGCACTACCCACACCAGCGCGGTGACGGTCAGCATCGTGTAGGTGATTGTCACAAGCGGCTTGCTGCCGATGCGGTCGGCAAATGGTCGCATGAAATTACTGGCAACTATTGCCGCGAGCGCTACCGCTATGGTGTAGAGAAAGACCATGTTGGCCGGCATCCCGACCTCGCGGCGCAGGAAAGCGATCCCGAAGGCGTAGACGATCAGCACCGAGATCCCCAGCCAGTGCATAATCAGCACCCGCGAGCGTTCCGCGTGACGCATCGCCTCGCCGAACAGCACCACAACGTTCTGGCCGCGGCGGTATTCAACCCGATCGCGCGAAGGGATGCGCGATATGTAGAATGAGCCTACCGTATTGCTGCCCGCACCCAGCAGCGGGATCAATATCAGCACTCCGGTCCCGATCAGGGTCTCCAGCGAGAGCAGCGCAAAACCGACAACCTGCGACAGAAGCTGCGTGGCGCTCAATCGCACGTGCAGCTGCGAAACCAGCCGGCCCTCCTCTGAGGGACGAACGATGCGCTTCTGCAGCAGCGGCTGCATCGGGATTCCCACGCTGCGAAATACCGCAAACGCGGAGTACACCACCATGATCAGCACCACAGCGATCTGTCCGCTGACAAAGAACAAGCCGGCGTACAGAAACGCCACCAAACCGCGCAGGGCCCACGCGTAGAAGAAGACATCGCGGATATTGGCTCCGCGCAGCAGACGCGGCAGGAACACAAGCACAATACCGGAGAGATGAAACACGCTCGATAGGTAGCCCAGCTGCAGATTGGTGGCCCCGTAACTGATCGCCAACAGGCTGATGATGTTGACGTTAAGCAGGTTGATGCCAAACCCGTTCCACCACGCGTGGCGAAGATAGTTGCGCACACCTTCACTGCGCTCCTGCGCAGAGAGGTGAGTGGTGAGATGTGGAGTTGCACCGGTCATGCGGCAACTCTACTGTGCCGACGGATCGGTTACAAGGTGTACCCGGCGGGAAGCCGCTGCTCAGAGAATGCGGATCAGAACTACAACGAGAATGACAACCACCAGCACGGTAATAACGGTGCCCACAGAAATCCCCCTTGGCTGCAGTGGCAAGCCTGCCAACGTTACTGT
>SKLB01000030.1 GCA_007123465.1 Spirochaetales bacterium | reverse complement strand
CAGCAACGCGACCTGCAATACGTAGCCGACAAGATCGTGCATCTGCGTGTCTTTGATGACGACCAGGGCCGAATGAACCGCGATGTCAGGCAGGCCGGCGCGGCGGTGGTGGTGGTTTCACAATTCACGCTCTACGGCGATACGCGCAAAGGGCGCCGGCCGTCTTATAACCGAGCAGCCGGACCGGCCGATGCACAGCGGCTCTACCGCGCGCTGATCGACCTCATATCGGGCTACGGCGTAGTGGTTGGTGAGGGAGTATTCCAGGCGCACATGGACGTGCACAGCGTGATTGACGGACCGGTTACTATTCTGGTGGACTCGCGCAAGGAGTTCTGAGACGCCCTGCTGTGGCGTGGTCGGCGCGCCGGAGAACCGGCCGGAGAACCGGGCCGTGTCAGATAAAAAGCTTGAGCGAGGAACTCAAGTAATCGTGGCAGTTGAAGTCCTCAAAGAACGGCGACAGCGACTGCTCTTCATTGAGGCGCATGATAATCTCGGCACTGCGCCGTGCCGAAGAAACCACGTGCAGGAACGGCATCTGCCGACGAAGTGTTTCGGGGCAGGCCACGGTGTCAACCACCACGGCGCGATCGAGCAGCCCGTCATCGTAGAGTGACTTCAGGCGCGCGATTGCCGGATCTGAAAACACCGGATGAACCGAGGCGATATTTATCCTGGCAACCTTGCGTTTGCGCAACTCCTTGACCAGCGTGTAGACGCTACCGGCGGTATCGATCATATCGTCTACGACCCAGACCTCTTTGCCCTCGATCGGGGTGTCGGAGAGAATATTTACCGATTCAACGGTATTGGCCTGCTGGTAGTCACGATGCTTGTGCGCGATCATCAACCGCGTGCCGAATGCGTTGGCGTAGCGCTTGGCGATGCCCTCGCTTCCGGCATCTACCGAACAGAAGAGCCACTCCTTCTGGACTACCTGTTCCAGGTACTCCGGGGTCTTGATGAAGTTGTCTGTGATGTACTCTTTGATCAACGAGCCAACCGGTACATCGTCAATTGCGCAGAGCGCCGGGTCAATCGCGGTCTTGGATTTGTCGGAGTGCAGCTGGTAGGTGATGATATGATCCAAACCAAGACTTACCAGTGTCTTGTAGTGTATCCAGAATCCCACTGAGTTGCGCCGCGTGGTACGGTCCGAGCGCGATGCCGAACAGTACGGTTCAAACAGTGTAATGCGGCCGGCCTGCGCGCGGCGCAGTGCATCGATGCTGTGGTAGAGCTCGATCTTGGCCTCATCAACCTCAACACCAAACTCGTTGCGGCTGGCGGTTGCAAACAGGAAAACGTCCTTACCGCGCAGCGAGGTGTGCACCTCGACTTCCATTTCGCCGTCGGCAAAACGCAGGGTTGTGAGTTTGCCGACAAAGTCGCGCTGTTTACCGCTGCCGCGGTAGTCGGGAAAGGTTTCGATCTGGAAGGCAACACGCGAGGCGTACTCTCTCATCGAACGGGTCGAAAGTATGAGCAATTCTCCACGCATAGGCACTATATAGCACGCAGCAGCGGTTCAGTCAAACATGGCGGCGGCTGATGCGCGCGCCAGCAGCACCAGTTCCCGATCGCGTAAGGCGCGGCGGATCTCATCGATCAGTCGCGCAAGCGCAGGATCGGGCCGCAGCGCTGCCGCCTGAAAGTAATCGCGCGCAAGCCTGCGCCACGGTGCATCCAGCTTGCCGGCGGATCGCTGTGTGCGCTCCAGCAGCTGATTGGCGGCGTGCATCAGAACCGTGTTTGGTGGTGGCCATTGGTACGCCGTACAGAGCCGGAAGAAGACCGTCTGAAGGGTGGAATCCTCGATGTGGTGGTATTCCCGAGCCAGGAGCTCCAGACTGAGTGCCGGAACCTGTTCAGCGCGAGGTGAGCCGTCGGGACCCAGCATGGCACGCTCCAGGTAGTGAGCGGCCAGCATATGGCTCACCCAGCGGCGGTGCGACGGCAGCCCGTTGACAAGCGCTCGCAGCAGTTCGGGCCGTTCATCCGGACGTTCCGCGGCGGCATGGAGAATTTCAAACGCATCCGCCAGGGGTGCATCGGCAAGGGCGGCAATCAGGGCTTCATCGTTCACCGAGCGGCCGAGTTGCCGCAGCGGCGAAGCTTCCAGCGGCGCTATCCAGAGCGCGGTTGTGACGCTCAACGCGATCAGAAGAATGCTCTTGTGGGCTCTGCCCGGCAGGCTGTCGATGCATCTCACGCGGTCTGCCTCTCCTGTAGTCTATTATCGGTATCCAGACGGCTATTGACCGGCAAATTGTGCAGGGATAATATGCCAGAAGGCAATCGCGGGACCATTTTCGGAAGTGTTAACCCTGCAGAGACTGTCCAGCAAAAGGGGAAGGTATGGCTAAGAAAGAGTCGTCGGCGGCAATCGAGAACTCTGAAGAGAAGGGTCGCGCTATTGAGGCTGCCAAGCTGCAGATCGAAAAGCAGTTTGGTAAAGGATCGCTGATGAAGCTCGGTGTGGGCGCCGAGGTCAAGAATATCGAAACAATTCCGTCGGGGTCAATCCTGCTCGATGAGGCCCTCGGTCTCGGTGGCTATCCCAAGGGCCGCGTGATCGAGATCTACGGCCCCGAGTCTTCGGGCAAGACCACCCTCGCGCTGCACGCGATCGCAGAATCACAGAAGAAGAAGGGTATTGCGGCGTTCATCGATGCCGAGCACGCTCTCGATCCGGTGTACGCCGGTAACCTGGGGGTCAACATCGACGAACTGTGGGTCTCGCAGCCCGACAACGGAGAGCAGGCGCTGGAGATCGCCGAGTCGCTGGTGCGCTCCGGTGCGGTGGACATCATCGTTGTAGACTCGGTTGCGGCGCTGACGCCGCAGGCCGAGATCGAAGGCGACATGGGCGATTCGCACATGGGGCTTCAGGCGCGGCTGATGAGCCAGGCGTTGCGCAAACTCACCGGGACGATCTCCAAGTCCGGCACCTGCCTGATCTTCATCAACCAGATTCGCATGAAGATCGGGGTAATGTTCGGCAATCCCGAGACCACTACCGGTGGAAAAGCGTTGAAGTTCTATTCCTCGGTGCGCCTCGAAGTGCGGCGCATCGAGACAATCACCAAGGGTAGTGACGACGCAATTGGCAACAAGGTTCGCGTCAAAGTAGTCAAGAACAAGGTTGCATCACCGTTTCGCAAGGCGGAGCTGGAGATCATGTTCGGTAAGGGGATCTCGTGGTCGGGGAGTCTGCTCGACGCGGCGCTGAAGTACGACATGGTGCAGAAGAGCGGCAGCTGGTATTCGATGGGTGAGGAGCGCATCGGCCAGGGGCGTGAGAACGCCAAGACTTTTCTGGAGTCCAATGCAGACCTTGCCGCGGATCTGGAAGCGCGGCTGCGTCCGGTTATGTTTCCGCCGCTGAAACGTCGTGAAAACCCCGAGGTACAGGCCGATGAAGCCGATGCCCGCCCGGCCAGGAGCGCCGCGGGGCCGGAGGCGATAATCGAGGCCGAAGCAGCTGCCGCGGCTAAACCGGCCGCGCGCAGCAGCAGTGGGCAAGAAGGACCTGAAGGTCCTGAAGGAGCAGAGGACGAGTTGTTCTGAGCCGGCTCAGCAGGTTGTTCTGGGTCTGGGATCAAATATTGGGAACCGGCTGGAACAGCTGGACAGCGCGGTCGCCCGGCTGCGCGGGATACTCGACAGACTAACGGTTTCCTCGGTCTACGAGAGCGAACCGATGTACGTCAGCGATCAACCGCGCTTCCTCAATCTGGTTGTGGCCGGCTGTAGCGTTCTCGAGCCGCGGGCTCTTCTGCGCCGCACTGCGGTGATCGAGGCTGACGCCGGACGCCGGCGCGATCCCGCTCAGGTCAATGGCCCGCGACCGCTGGATATCGATATCCTGCTCTACGGCGATCGTGTGGTCGACACCGATACGCTGCAGATTCCTCATCCGCGGCTGCACGAACGGCGTTTTGTACTGCAGCCGTTGCTGGAGATCGCACCGTCGGCGCGCGACCCGCGAGACGGTACACCGCTGGCCGAGCTTCTGCGGCGGTTACCCGAGCAAGGTGTTTACTGTTACCGTGCAAACCCGTATAATCGGGCTCGATCAAAGGAACAACACACATGACGGTGGAAGAAACGTCACAGGCACATCATGTACGCCTTCAGGATTTTGAAGGCCCCATGGACCTGCTGCTATTTCTGATTAAGCGCTCTGAAATCAACATCTATGATATTCCGATCTCGCAGATCACCGAGCAGTATCTGCAGTTCCTCGATTACGCAGCCAAAGTAGAGCTGGAGCACATCACCGAGTTCTACGTGATGGCCGCTACGCTGCTGTACATCAAGTCACGGATGCTGCTGCCGGTTGAGATAGACCTCGATGATGAGATTGAAGACCCGCGCAAGGAACTGGTGGAGCGGCTGATTGAATATCAGAAGTACAAGATAATAACCGACATGATGACCGATAAGGAGCAGGAATCCGAGTGGTTACTGGAACGTCGCAGAAAGCAGGAAGCGCTGCCGTTTGAGGATAGCGATGAGCTCTGGGAAACGATCGATGTCTGGGAGCTGTTGCGGACCTTTTCCACCATTATTTCCAACGTTTCTTCGGATCGTCTGCTGGACCTGTACGAAGAGGTCTCCGTCAACGAGAAGCTCAGCCTGCTGGAGGAACTGCTGGAAACGCGCAGTGACTGCCTGTTTACCGATCTGATTGTGAAGCCGGGTTCGATCATGGAAGTGGTCTGCGCATTCCTGGCGATTCTGGAGTCGGTCAAGTCACGGCGAATAAACATAGAACAGAACCGGATGTTTGGTGATATCCGCATCCGCAGGAGAGAGAATGCCGCTTGAGCAGGAACAGGCGCTGCTGGAATCGATCCTCTTCCTGGAAACCGAGGCGCTCGAAGAGCGCGCCCTGGCGCGCATCGCCGGACTTCCGCTGGAGGTTGTGCGTCAATGTCTGCAGCAGATGGAGCAGGTGCGCCGGGAGACGCGGTTTGGATTGGAGCTGTCGCGGGTTGGGGAGGCGGTCAGCCTGGTGCCAAAGCGCGAGTTGTGGGAACAGCTGAAAGAGCGCTACGGCAAGCGCAACGAGAATCGCCTGTCGCGCGCGGCGATGGAGACACTGTCGATCGTTGCCTATTCACAGCCGATCACGCGCGCTGAGATAGAAAGCTTGCGCGGGGTATCGGCAGACGGGATGATACGCTTGCTGCTGATCCGGGAACTGATCAAAGAGGTCGGAAAGAAGGACGCGCCCGGCAAACCGGTTCAGTACGGTACCACGCGCCGCTTCCTGCAGCTGTTTCGGCTCAACAGTATTGCCGATCTGCCCAAGCTGGACCAGATCGACGAGGAGCGGTTTACCCTCGATGGCTGAAGAACGCACACGGGTCAAACACCCTGACTATCCGCTGCGGCTGCACGTCTTTCTGGCACGCTGCGGCGTGGCCTCACGGCGCAACGCCGAGAAGCTGATCGACCAGGGCCGGGTTATGGTCAACGGAACTACGATTCGCACTCAAGGGACTCTGGTGGCCGAGGATGACATCGTCATGTTTGACGGCAAACGAGTCTACCCCACGCGTAAGATGGTCTATCTGGCCATGAACAAGCCCAGGAAGTATCTCTCGACGAGCAGTGACCCTGAAGGCCGGCCTACCGCGCTGGAGTTGCTCAAGAATGATTTCCCGTTTCGCCTGTTCACCGTCGGGCGCCTGGACTTTCTGTCCAGTGGTCTGATACTGGTCACTAACGACGGCGAGTTTGCCCAGGCTGCGATGCATCCGAAGTCAAACGTAGAGAAAGAGTATATCGTTGAGACCAAGCGCGAGATTCCTGCCGAGCTGCTCGATCAATTCAAGCGTGGCGTGACCGTTGAATCAGAGACCTATTCAATCGAATCGTACAGTATCAAGAATCGATTTCGCGTCAACCTGGTGCTGCACGAGGGTAAGAACCGCGAAATTCGGCGGGTCTTCCAGCACTGGAGGATTGGAGTCAAGCGCATCCATCGTGTCAGGATAGGACCGGTGCGCATCAAGGGGATCGGGTCCGGCGAGTATCGCCATCTCAGCGATGAAGAGATTGCCTGGTTTGTCAACCGAGCGGGCAGGGGGCGCTGATGGTGGTAGCTATTGACGGCCCCGCGGGCGCCGGTAAGAGCAGCGTTGCGGCGCGCTGCGCTGAGGTACTCGGGTTTGTCTATCTCAACTCCGGTGCAATCTACCGCGCGGTCACCTGGAAGGCGCTGCAACAGGGGTTGCAGGACAGCGACGCCGATGAGATCGCGGCGGTGGCGCAATCATTGGACATCGAGTACAACGGCGGCCGACTTCTGATTGACCGGCGGCAGCGCGACCAGGAGCTGCACAGCGCAGCGGTGGACCAGTACGTTGCCCGGCATTCGGCCATCGCGGCGGTGCGCGAAATGGTCAACCGCCGGTTGCACCAGATCGCTCAACGGCGCAACGTTGTGGTAGAGGGACGCGACATCACCACGGTAGTGTTTCCCGATGCCGACGTGAAGATCTACCTCGACGCATCGGTAGATACCCGCGCGCAGCGGCGCTGGCAACAGCAGGAAGGTGACTTGTCGCTGCAACAGATCGCTGAACGCATCAGTGCCCGCGACGAAGCGGACCGCGAAAAAACCGCCGGTTCCTTGAAGCAGGCTGACGATGCGATATATTTGGATACTTCGCACTTGACCATAGACGAAGTTTGTGACAGAGTTATAGCTACCATCCAAAATACGTCAAAATACCGGGAGCTACAGAGTTAATATGGAAGAGAGAGAGGCGCAGGAAGCGCAGAAGCCGCAACAACAGATCCTTCAGGAGCAGCTGCAGGAGCAATTCCTGAAACAACT
>SKLB01000241.1 GCA_007123465.1 Spirochaetales bacterium | reverse complement strand
GAGCCGCGGCCGCCGATTCCCGCGCTCAGCGATAGCGATATAGCCGCCATACGCAACGCACTGCAGCGCGAAGGAGCGTTGTAGCGTGGCGCGGGTAATGGGCGTTGATATTGGAACAACCGCGCTGAAGATGGCGGTCTATGAGACGCAGGACGGCCCCGATCCGCTGGCGCTGGTGGACCAGTACGCGCAATCGTACTCGATCCACACGTACAACAACGGCCTGTTCAGCGATATAGACTCTGAAAAGTGGAAGAGCGCGTTTATCAGCGGCTGCAAGGCGCTAAAGGCCGAAATTGCAACCGTGGAGGCAATCGGGCTTTCCGGCACAACTCCCGGCCTCACCGCCCTGGCCGCGGACGGAACGGCGCTCTATCCTTCGATCCTGATGCTCGATCAGCGCTCACGGCAGCAGGCCGCCCGGATTATCGAACGGATCGGCATGCAGGCTCTGCTGGAGAACACCGGCAACATGCCAGTGGCCGGCGGCTGCTCGCTGGCCAGTATCCTGTGGCTCAAAGATCACGAGCCACAGGTTTTTGAACGCACGGCCTGCTTCGGCCACAGTAACTCTGCGATCGCACTGTGGCTCAGCGGCAATACCGCCATCGATCCATCCTCGGCCTCGTTGTCGGGGTTGTACAACACGGTGCGTAACGACCTCAGCTGGAATCTGGAAATCGCCGCTGAGATGGGCGTGGCGGCAGCCAAACTGCCACCACTGTTGCAGAGCAGCCAGAGTCCCGGCAGGGTCAAGCGTGATCTGTCATCGCAGCTGGGACTGGATGCACGCCCCGCGGTTGTGATCGGCGGCAATGATGCGGTTGTCGCGGCCTACTCGCTGGGTATCGAGAAACCGGGCCAGGTGCTCAACGTGAACGGAACGTGCGAGATATCGCTGGTGTGCCTGCCACGCTGTCTTCCCTCCACCCGCTACAACGTACGTGCACACGTAATGCCCGATCGCTGGCTGACTCTGTACGTGATGAACGCCGGCGGCAAGGCGTACGAATGGTTCCAGCGACTGTTCTGCAGCGAAATGCCGATGCAGGCCTTCTTCGACGAGTTTGTTCCCAGCGCCATAGCTCAGTGGCTCGATCGCAGCAGCAGCGTTGAGTACGTACCGTACCTGATGGGATCGCGCTACTCGCAGCAGCCCCTGACCGCAGCGTTTCGCGGTATGACCGACGAGACCACGCGCGAAGAGTTGCTGGCGGCGCTGGTACGCGGGTTGTGCCAGTATCAGCGCGAGCACCTGCGCGATATTGCGCTGGAGCTGCCGCTGGCCGCCACTACGTCTGTGACCGGAGGCGCGGTGAACCAGGCGATACTGCAGGCCAAAGAGCGCTGGATGCGCAACTCCAGCTATGTTATGAAGGAACAGTCTTCGATGGGGGGCGCAGCGTTGCTGGCGCTCAAGCACCTGAGTGGTTAGCCCGCCAACAGTGACCGCGCAACGCTGACAGTCCCGTCACGCTCGATCTGCGCCAGGAGCCCGGCTACGTGCTCCACCAAACCTGCCGGTGGTTCCCGATCGGCAAACGCCGGCGGCACCAACCGGCGCGACAGCGCAACGTAATCTCCGTGGCGGCTGAAATCACTCCAGGCTGCCGCACACGTCTCTGTTACCCGTTCATCGTCCCTGATCGGCTGCCCGGCGGCCTGCGACGTATCGCAGGCCCGATACAGGCTGATCAGCGCAGCCAGCGAGAAACTGAGGATTGGCGGTAGTGCCGCATGGGCCTGCCGGTAGGCGGTAATACTCGGCGCAACGCGGACAGCGAACTTGGCAACCGAATTAAGCGCAATATCGGTCAGGTAGTGGCGAATGGCCGGATTGGCGAAACGTGTCAGAACGTCCTCGGCGTAGCGTCGCGACTCGTCCTGATCCAGCCTGAGCTGAGGTATTATTTCATCCATCAGCATTCTGCGCATCAGCGCGCCGAAGACCTCATGCTCGGCCATCTGCTGCACGGTGGCCAGCCCGGCCAGCAGGGCGGCGGGAACCGTACCAGTGTGCGCGCCGTTGAGAATGCGCACCTTACGCTCGCGATAGGGGCCAAGATCCGCAACCCTGGTCAGCGCCAGGCCGGCCTTTTCCAGGCAGAGGTCCAGCGTGAGATTGTGCGGGTCCTCTATGATCCAGCTGTGGAACGATTCGCCAACCACCATCAGCCGGTCACGATAGCCCAACTCCTGTTCCAGGCTCTGCGCCTCATCCCTGGGATACCCCGGCACAACACGGTCGACCAGGGTGTTGAAGAAATGGTTACTCTCGGCCAGCCACGTCCTGAAGGCCGCCGACAGCTGCCAGTCCTCGGCGTGCCGCAGCACAATCCGGCGCAGGGTGCTGCCGTTTGAAGCGTTCAGCTCGCAGGGAAGAATGTGAAGCCCGGCTTCGGCGGCGCCACCGAAATGCGTGAATCGCTCGTAGAGCAGCATGGTCAGCTTGGCCGGAAACGACTGCGGGCAGCTGTGGGGAGTCATGGTGCACTGCTGGTAGACGATGCCGGCTTCGGTGGTGTTGGATACCACCCAGCGGATTGTGGGTACCCGCGCCAGTGCCAGGAACTCCTGCCACTGCGTATAGGGGTCTATGGCAGCCTGGACCGCCGTGATCAGCGTTATCTCGGTCTGCAGGGCGCCGTCGCGCAGACCTTTGAGGATAACAGTGTACAGGCCGTCCTGGCGGCGCAGCGTCTCGATACTGCCCTCGGGCAGAGGCTGCACCACCGCAATTGCGCTGTCCATCACTGCGGCGTTGTTGGCTGTTTCTATCATCCAGCCGACAAAGCAGCGCAGGAAGTTGCCCTCACCGATCTGCAGCACTCTCAGCGGGCGCTGCGGCAAGGGCGGTCTGCGGGGAGCGTCCACAGCCTCAGCCCATCTCAAATCCGCCGTCAACGTTCAGCGTCTGACCGGTAATGAAATCTGCATCGCCCGAACAGAGAAAAGCCACCGCCGCCGCCATGTCATCCACCGTACCGGCGCGCTTCAACGGCACCTGCTCGATAAACTGCTCGGCTTCTTTTTCGGCGTCGCGGCCAAAGATGCGGCCTTTCTCGATAACATTGACATCCCACATCCGGGTGCGCACCGGCCCCGGCGAGACGGCGTTGACGTTGATATTGTAGGCGGCAAAGGCCAGCGCCGCGGACTGCGTCAAGCTTATGACCGCCGCTTTGCTGGCAGCGTAGTGCACCTGCAACGGACGGCCTCGTCGGCCGGATATCGACGAGAAGTTGACGATCTTGCCGTGGCAGACAGCGGATTTGCCCTGCTCCCTGACGTCATCGGGAACGCGATCGACCATGTGCCGCCCGACGAACTTGGTACAGAACGCAACCGCCCGCTGGTTGATGTCGATAACGCGATCCCAATCCTCCTGCTCGATCTCCAGCAGCGGGGTGTTATGAACGATTCCGGCACAGTTGACAAAGATGTCGATCCGGCCCAGGTACGCTATCGCTTGCTCTACCATCTGCCCGATCGACTCTACATTGCCGAGGTCAACCGCTACCTCTTTGCTGCGGCGTCCCAGCGCTTCAATCTGGCTGCTGACCTCGGCGGCCTGTTTGACGTCGATATCCGCTACTACTACGTCGGCACCCTCGCCGGCCAGCCGTAGCGCTACCGCACGGCCTATGCCCTGTGCAGCGCCGGTAACCAGTGCCTGCTTTGCATTGAACCTCTGCTCCATCGTGTTGCTCCTTGGTGACTAATACGCCGGGGGATGGTCAAAAACGTCTTCAGCGATGGCAACCAGGCGCTCGGCCACCCGCCGTGCGATCTCGCGCTCGAACTCCGGCTCCAGATTGTAGAACCGTTCGCGATTCACAAACGCTCCTTTGGCGTCACGCCTGCCTACCGAGGCGAAATTGTAATGCTCAAACAGCGCGTGATTCGGATGCGGCCGCGGGTTCGCGCTGCGCTCGTACGCCTTCAGGCAGTCGACTGCAAACGGTGAGCCCGCCTCAGCCTCACGCTGTACCCAGGCGATGGTGTCGTTCCACCACCACTCAAATCGGTCCGGATACATATCGTAGAGCGTTTCGGCGAACAGTACCTGCAGCGAGGGCGAAACCTTGAAATGGACGCGGCCGGCGCACGCACGTCCCACGGTCTGCCTGGTGTCCTGGCTGAGGTCATCGCCGGAATGGCAATCCAGAAAGAATCCCATTTCCGAGGCCAGCAGATAGAGACGGTGAAAGCGCAGCTCCAGCCCTTCCAGACCGTCGGGGCCGCGATAGTCGGTACCCTTTTCTATACCGAAGTTGGGCGCCAGATGCGTTACCGGAAGGCCGCGGCGGCGGATTTCGAGCATCAGAAACAACAGCTCGGCCTCGCCGGTAATCGCGTTGAACGTCGGAATCTCGGCGGGTGTTTCGTCAATGCTTATTTCCAGATCGAAGGCCTCACCCTGTTTGAGCGATTGCAGCTGGCTGACCATCTGTTCGACCGCTTCAAGCCCTGCCCAGTACTTGCCCACCAACAGGCCGATTTCGGCCTCGTTCAGCCGATACGTCTGCCCGAAAAACCAGCGCTCGCGGCCGTGATACGCCAGAATGTCACGGCGCAGCAGCTGATCGGGCAGCGCCTCGGTCAGAAACCGGTCGGCATCAGCGGCGGAAAACGCCCACAACGCGTGATAGTTCAGCACATCGGAGACATCGAGGGTATAGAACGAGTAGTAACGTGCGGCATCCAGGTAGTGCCGGGCGCGGTTGAGTCCATCGGCACCGCGCTTGACCTGGATATGGTCTGCGTCAGCCCCGTAGCGCGGCAACTCCGCCGCGGCCAGCGCTTCGAGTACGCCGGCTACCCAGAGTCCCTCAAAAGTGCTGCCCGCGTGTCCCTCCTGTATACTGCCGAAACTGAACAGGTAGTTTTCGCGCGATGGCCTGCCCTCGGTAAGGGTCTCCAGCAAGTGCAGTTCACGGACCGAGTTCTGGATCAGATTTGCCGAGAAAGAACCACGATGCATTGCCTGCAGCGCTCCCGGCCACATGTAGACCGAATGACGCACTCCGATCCCCATACGCGGGACAGCGCCGAGCGGACGTGGCCCCTTCTCCGGGTCCACCACGGCAAAGTAGCGATGCAGCGTAGCGGCATCGGTCGGGTGGACGTGCAGTAGACGGCCTTCGGCCAGCTTACGGCTGTGAGCGCTGGTCGAAACTCGCTGATTGGCCGCCCGCGCGCTGAACTCCAGCAGAACGCGTTGTCCGTCCACCACGGTTTGTGCCAGAAACCAGTGGCTGCCGTTGCTGCGGACAAACGAGCCCGGAAACAGCTGGAGCTGATCGCACGAGAACCGTTCGGCCTCACGCGTCGAAAGGCGCTCGTCGTTCAGCCCGTCGATAGCGGCAAAGAACTCAGCGTCAACCCGGTCAACGGTAGCGCACGCCTGTTCGAATTGCCACGATCCGGTATCCAGGATTGCCGGGTTGCGCCGCGGGTCGATCTCCAGAGCGCCAAAACGTAGTTGTTTCATACTCTCCTACCTCACCAGCTGCGTGAGCCGTTCGAGAATCATGCTATTCATAGCAGTATAGCCGTCGATGAACTGGTCCAGGGTCTGGCGCACCGGCTTCCACGCTGCCACTGCCTCGTTGTTGCCGCCGGCCAGAGTCAAAGGCTCTTGCGGGGCTGTTTCGGCGCCGTCGTCCTCGGTCCACCACGCCTGGCGGAACAACTCGCTGGACAGCATTGTCCGTATAGCTTCAGCCGGAGTGGGATTCACCACGCTGTTGCCATCGATCTGCCGCGGATGGGCGTCCAGCGCACGCCGGACATTGGGGAATACCGTGATAGCCGGGATTCCCCACAGTTCGCTGATGTCGGGAAGCCAGTCATCGTAAATCCGCAGCGAGGCAATCAGCAGCCGCACCCGGGCGCGATCGATGCCCATTCCGCCTTCACACACAGGGTTGTACAGCCGCTGGAACGCCTTGCGGGCCACCGCAACGCCGGCCCAGCGCGCAGCTTCCTGGCCGCCGTTGACCCCGTTTGCCTTGAGTTCGTCACGTACGGGGAACGCCAGTCTGCCGTTCATGATCGCGATATTGGAGACCAGCGCGTTGCTGTCGCGTATCACTTCGGCCACCGGGCACGCCTGAAACAGCGAAAACGTCAGCGTCACGGTCACCCCGATCCCGAGGCGGGTAAGCTCGGCTGCGGCGTCTCTGCCGGCGGGAGTGGCGGGGACCTTGATAACGACATTCGGTATGCCGGCGAGTCGGGTGCGCAAGTCCTGGTAGACCTCGACCGCCTGGCGCACCATGGCAGAGCTGTCGGCGTAGTTGTCCGGGCTGACTTGCAGGTTGACATAGCCCTCACGGCCATCCGTCATCAGGAAGATATCCCGCAGCAGACGACAATTACGCTCGACCACCGCGGTAGTCACCAGTGTGTTGATCCGGCGCACCACAGCGTCACGCTCTGCATCGGACTGCTGCAACGCAGCGCGGAGCTGCTGCAGATCATAGCTGCCACGAATGATGGAGTCTATGCGCGAGTCCCAGCCGGGTTTGTCGGTGTCCCAGGCGAGCTTGATGAGTACCGGATTGGTTGTCTGAGAGCTGACGCCGACGCGCAGCGCATGGTCCAGAAAGGCGGCGTAATCGTTGCCCAGTGCGGTAGCCGTCTCCCCGCTGAGGTACATCGCGGCGGCGCGGCGCATGTTGGATGACGCGTATTGCCGCCACATGTTGCGCACGTAATCACCCAGGCCGGAACCAAACGCCTCAGCGGCGATCCGCTGTGCCTCGGCCGCATCGCTGACCGCCTCGGCTCCCAGGCGCGCCAGAAAGTCGGAGTGCAGCCGCTGCTGCAGCTCGTCCGCAGCAGCGCTGTCG
>SKLB01000154.1 GCA_007123465.1 Spirochaetales bacterium | reverse complement strand
ATCTACGGCCGCGGTCTGGAGGACATCGCCTGGTTTACTCCCGACGGCAACGAGATGGAAGACAGTTACTGGAACGAAGGCTACGCCAAGTCGATTGCCATTTATCTCAACGGCTCGGCTGTACCGAGTCCTGATGTCTTTGGGCTCAAGGTCATCGATGATTCGTTCTACCTGATCTTCAACGCGCACTACGAGCCGCTGGATTTTACGCTTCCGGACAAGGTCTGGGGGCGGCGCTGGCGCATGGTGATTGATTCCGCCGAGGGATGGATCGAGGATCGGCGCGTGCTGAGCGCCGGTGATCGCGTGGCGGCCGAGAGCCGCAGCGTGATTGTGCTGCAGGCGCAGGAATAGGCATGCTACACAGCGTGCTGTCGACCTATCGAATCCAGCTGCACGCCGGGTTTGACTTTGACGCTGCTGCGCGCATAGCAGACTACCTCGCGGATCTCGGCGTCTCGCACGTTTACTGCTCGCCCTATCTTCAGGCTGCTCCCGGCAGCACTCACGGCTACGATGTTGTCGATCATGGAAGGGTTAACGCCGAGCTTGGAGGCGAGAAGGCCCATCAGTGGTTCTGCCGCACGCTGGTAGAGAACGGTCTGGGCCAGGTGCTGGACGTGGTGCCTAACCATATGGCGATTTCCGGTCCCGAGAACCGCTGGTGGTGGGATGTGCTGGAAAACGGCCCGTCGAGCCGCTACGCCTCGTACTTCGACGTGGACTGGCACTACTCGCAGGAAGAAGGTGACAACCGCATCCTGTTGCCGATCCTGGGGGATCACTATGGGCGCATAGTTGAGGCAGGGCAGCTCAGGCTGGAACGCAGCGGTGGTTCGTTTGTCCTGCGCTACTTTGATCACGTGATGCCGGTCGATCCGCGGTCGCTGGCACCGATTATCAGCAGGGCGGAACAGCGCCGCGGCTCGCCCGATCTGGGGTTTGTTGCCAGTGCGTTGGATTATCTGCCGCTTCCCACTGCAACCGACCGTGCCAGCACCCGCCGGCGCCACCGTGACAAGGAGGTGCTTCGCGTGCAGCTCGGCCGTCTGCTTGACGAGCAGCCGATGGTTCGCCGCGCCGTGGACGAGGAGATCGAGGCGGTCAACGCCGATGCCGACCGGATGGACGCGCTGCTGAGCCGTCAAAACTACCGTCTGGCGTTCTGGCGCGTGGCGCGCAGCGATCTGGCCTACCGGCGCTTTTTCGATATCAACGATCTGGTGGGCCTGTGCGCCGAGGACGAAGACGTCTTCCAGGATACTCACGAACTGGTCATCGAATGGCTGGCCGGGGGCGTAATCGATGGCTTACGCATCGACCACCCGGACGGGCTGCGCGATCCGCAGGAGTATTTTTCACGGCTGCGCAATGCCGCTCCGCAGGCCTGGATAGTGGTGGAAAAGATCCTGCATCCCGGCGAGCGTCTACCAGCGTCGTGGCCGGTACAGGGAACCACCGGCTACGATTTTCTGATCAACGCCTGCCGGCTTCTGATCTATGCGCCACACCAACAGGCATTCGATGAATACTACCACAGCTTCATCGGTGCCGAGGAGCCGGTCGATTACCAGCAGTTGCTGCAGCAGAAGAAGGATCTGGTGGTGGCCGAGTTGCTCGGTAGCGATATGAACCGGCTGTGTTCACTTGCTACCGAAATTTTTCTGCATCATCGCCGCTTCCGCGATTTTACCCGCGATGAGATCTACGACGCGTTGGCCGTGCTGGTTGCGTCCTTTTCGGTCTACCGCTCCTACGTGCGCAGCGCCGACGCGGCGCCTGACGAACAAGACGCCCGTGTCATTGACGAGGCGGTGGCTACCGCGCAGCAGCGACGCCCCGACGTTGATGCGGAACTGTTCGGTTTTCTGGGAGCAATTCTCAAGCTCGAGCATCCCGGCAAAACGGAGCGCGAGCTGGCAACCCGCGTGCAGCAGTTGACCGGTCCGGTTATGGCCAAGGGCGCGGAGGACACCGCCTTCTATTGTTATACCCGGTTTGCTGCGCTGAACGAGGTCGGCGGTGATCCGGGAAGCTTTGGTCTCGCGCTGGACGAGTTTCACGCCGAAATGCAGCAGCGCGTCGAGCACCACCCGCGGGCCATGCTGGCCAGTTCGACCCACGACACCAAGCGCAGCGAGGACGTGCGGGCGCGTCTCTGCGTGCTCTCCGAGATACCCGAGGCGTGGGCAGGTTTCTGTGACACACTGCGCGAAAACACCGCTGCCTATCGCAGCGGAGTCTACCCCGATCCGGAGACCGAGTATCTGCTCTACCAGACGCTGGTTGGCGCCTGGCCGATCGACGTGGCGCGCATCAGCGCGTACATGGAAAAAGCTATCCGCGAGGCAAAGCGTTTCACCACCTGGACCGAACAGAACCAGGAGTACGAGAACGCAATCCGCAGCTTTGTCGAGCGCCTGCTGGCCGATGAACGCGTGCGTGGTGACATCGAACAGATGGTGCAGAGCATCGATGAGGCCGGCAAGCTGAACTCGCTATCGCTGACGCTGATCAAGCTCACTGCCCCCGGGGTGCCCGATATCTATCAGGGCAACGAACTGTGGGACTATAGCCTGGTGGATCCCGACAACCGCCGGCCGGTTGACTTTGACACGCGGCGCAAGTTGCTGCAGCAGGAGCGGTCCATGGCGCCCGAAGAGGCGCTGCGACGCAGCGCCGAGGGTATTCCCAAACTGCTGTTGACCGCGCGTGCACTGCGGCTGCGCCGGAGCCGCCCCGATGTGCTCGGCCCCGGCGCTTCCTACATCCCGCTACACGCCCGGGGAGCCAAAGCCGGCCACGTTGTAGCCTATATCCGCGGCGAGCACGCGCTGACCGTAGCGGTACGTTTTCCGCTGTTACTGGCCGCCGACTGGGGTGACACCTCGCTTGAGATTCCTGAAGGCCGCTGGACCGACGTTCTCAGCGGAACCACGGTAGAGCCGGGTGTCCAACCGCTGCACGCGCTGCTGCGGGCCTTTCCGGTAGCTTTATTGGAGAAGCTCGATGAACAAACATCAAGAAGGTGACCGGCTGAGCGTCTGGGCGCCGGCGGCGCGGAGCGTGGCGGTTGAGCTCAACGGGCAGCGCCACCAGCTCAGCCGGGCGCAACGCGGCTACTGGATTCTGGAAGAGCCGCGTCCGGTTGCCGGGGACCGCTACCTGTTCAGTGTGGACGGCGGCCCCTGGCGCCCCGATCCGAGGTCACGCTGGCAGCCGGACGGAGTTCACGCAGCCTCCTGTTGGGTCCAACCGCGCAGCGGGCCTGCTGCGGACGCCGATCCGGCCGGCAGCTCGTTCCGCGCTGCGGCGCTGGCGCGCGCGGTGATCTACGAGCTGCACGTGGGAACGTTCACCGCTGCGGGAACCTTTGATGCGGCTATCGCACGCCTGGACTACCTGAGCAAACTCGGTGTCAGCCACGTTGAGCTGTTGCCGGTTGCCGCGGCATCCGGCGCGCGCGGCTGGGGCTACGACGGTGTGGCGCTGTTTGCGGTATACGAGGCCTACGGCGGGCCGGCCGGGTTGCATCGTTTTGTAGAGGCGTGCCACGCTCGCGGGCTGGCGGTGCTGATGGACGTGGTCTACAACCATCTCGGCCCCGAGGGCAACTACCTCGGAGAGTTTGGGCCCTATTTCACGGACGCCTATAAGACCCCCTGGGGAAGCGCAATCAACCTGGACGGTCCCGGCAGCGATGAAGTGCGGCGTTTCTTTTTTGATAACGCTCTGATGTGGCTGTCCGACTACGGGTGTGACGGACTGCGCATCGACGCGGTTCACGCGCTCTTTGATATGTCGGCGCTGCACTTTCTCGAGGAGCTATCGATTGAAATCGATAGCCTCTCGCACCGACTCGGGCGGCCGCTGCAGCTGATCGCTGAAAGCGACCTCAACGATCCGCGCCTGGTTACGCCGCGCTCATTCGGCGGGTATGGACTCGACGCGCAGTGGAGCGATGATTTTCATCATGCGCTGCACGTGGCGTTGACCGGCGAGCAGCAGGGTTACTACGCTGGGTTCCATGGTATCGAGGACCTGGCTACAAGCCTGCGCGAGGTTTTTGTTCACGCCGGCGACTACTCGCCCTCGCGCGGGCGGCGTCACGGGCGGCCGGTCGGCAACCTGCCGGGGAGTTGCTTTCTGGCCTACAGCCAGAACCATGACCAGGTGGGCAACCGAGCTCGTGGAGAGCGCCTCTGCCACCTGGTATCAGCAGCGCAGGCGCAGATAGCCGCGGCGTTGACGATGCTGTCGCCGTTTGTGCCGATGCTGTTCCAGGGTGAAGAGTGGGCAGCTTCGAGCCCGTTTCTCTATTTTACCGATCACGCAGACGCCGACCTGGGCGAGGCGGTCAAGCAAGGCCGTCGGCAAGAGTTCAGAGCCTTCGGCTGGAAGCCCGAAGATATCCCCGATCCGCAGGCGCCGCAGACTTTTCACAACAGCATACTCGACTGGCAGGAACAGTCCAGCCCCGTTCATGCGGACATGCTCGAGTGGTACCGTGCGCTGCTGGCGCTGCGGCGCAGCGAGGTGGATCTGCGCTCGCCGGACCGCACGCAGTGCTCGGTGACCTGCGACCCCGACGCCGGCTGGCTGCAGCTGCGCCGCGGTTCGATCGATATCGTGGTGTCATTCTCCCGGCGGCCGCAGCAGGTAGCAACGCCGGCCGGTGAGCCGCTACTGTGTTCCGCGGATGTCAGCGTTGATGCCGCCGGGGTCTTGCGTTTTGCAGGGCCGGGTGCGGCTGTCCTTCGGCGTAAGCGCGCCTGAACCGACGAGACCTTGATCCTTTGCGCACCGCCGTGCTCGATTGCGCATGACGCCGCAATCGATTATTATCTAGCCTGTCTTGGGAGGAGAATCTCAATGAAGAGGCTTTCTTTATTGTTGATGGCGGCGATAGTCGTCGTCAGTGTGATTGCTGTGGCAGCCTGCGGCCGGGATCGGTTGCACGTGGGTGAACCGGGTGCCGAACCATCGCTGGCCGGGCGTCACGTGGGCTACTCGTGGGGCGGTGAGGCGCGTGGTACCGCGTTTGAGGATGCCACCCAGTACATCGAGACCATTCTGACCCTCGATGAGGACGGCATCATAGAGGACGCCAGGATGGTTTTCTGGGTCCAACGCGACGGCTACTGGATTCCGCGCAGCAGCGGCAACGCTTACGTGGCAATCGACTACAGTGTTGATCCAACGGCGGCTACACCGGGTGATGACTACGCTGCCGGTGAGTCGATGTTCACCGTCTATACCGTCGACATGATGTCGTTCTACGCGGTCGGCGTAAGCTCGGATAGTGTTGCCGCGGTAGCGATTGTCTGTCCGGTAACTCGCTATCAGTACGAAATGAGGTTCGACGCCGCTTTTGACTTCGACAAGCCCTTCAGTGACGTTACGATTGCCAGCGGAGATCTGGTACCAACATGGCGTACTTCCGGAAGCGGGCTGATGCGCCCACAGGATTGGGCGGAGATCGCCGATCGGAACTTCTTCGAGATTCACGATCTGTGGTCGCACGTGGTCAACGACCGCGGCGTACTGTCAGGTGTGACGCCCAACTCATCGGTTCGCGAGTTTCTGGAGGCGCTGGGCGTCAGCTTTGACGGTGGCATGCCGCAGCCTGCAGAAGCTGCCTACGGGTACTTCGGTCTCGGCGGGTGGGCCGGCAATCACAGTGCCGTCGCGCAGTCATTGATCGGCGAGGACGCAACCAGCAAGACTTCGCTTGTGGACTGGTCGGTGGAGCGCTTCGCCGGTGCAGTCAATGAGGACAACGTTTTTGGCGTTGATGTCGCGACCGGAGCCACAAGAACGGTACAGAACTCGTTTGACGGAATCTCCGGGGCAACGGTGCGCGTCAGCCGCGAGTCAACTTCGTATCAACGTGCGCTGGTGGACGCCGGGATTCTGCAAGAAAGTGACGTAATCATCGGCCGTTTCTGATCCAGATGGGGGGCGTGTTGCCTAAGCTGCGGTGATCTGCCATTATTCGGGCCATCATGAACATCGGGCTCATCGGTTTACAGAAGTCAGGCAAGACCACAATTTTTAACGCCCTTACCGGTCAGAGTGCCGAAGTCTCCGAGTATGTCTCGCAGAAGCTCGAGCCGAACGTGGCGGTGGTCGACGTTCAGGACGAGCGCGTGACGCGCCTGTCCGAAATGTATCAGCCGAAAAAGACCATCTTTGCCACGGTGGAGTTTATCGATTTTGCCGGGCTTTCAGCGGGGGCCGCCGAGCACGGGGTGTTCTCAGGCGCCGCGATGCAGTTGATCAAGAACGCCGATGCGCTCTGTGTGGTAGCGCGCAACTTCCATGACCCGGTGATCGACGAGACACACGGAAGCCCCGATCCGGTGGCAGAAGTGGAGACTATTGCCACCGAGTTGATCCTGGCCGATCTGATTGTTGCCGAGCGTCGTCTGGAGCGCATCGTTCACGATCTGCAGCGCGGCAAGAAGACACCGCAGCTGGTCTCCGAGCAGAAGCTGATCGAGCGTCTGGCGGCTCACCTCACGGAGGGACAACCGCTACGGACCCTGGAGCTGAGCGCTGAAGAGCGCAAGGCGGTTGCCGGGTTTCAGTTCCTCTCGGCCAAACAGGTGTTTGTGGTGCTTAATTCCAGTGAGCAGCGCTACGGCAACAGTAACGCGGCGATAGATGCTATTGCGCAGCACTACGCGGTGGTTGAGTTCGCCGGAAACTTTGAAATGGAGCTGGGCCGGCTGGACAGCGACGAGGAACGCCAGGCGTTTATGCAGGATATGGCTATCAGCGAGTCGGCGCAGAAACGGCTGACAACCTTTGCCTACCGGACGCTCGGCTACATCAGTTTCTTCACCGTTGGCAAGGACGAGGT
>SKLB01000090.1 GCA_007123465.1 Spirochaetales bacterium | reverse complement strand
TGGCCGAAAGCCTGCTCTCCGGCAGCATGTGCACCGTGGAGGGGTACGTCTATGACGGCGAGGTAGTGATATACGGTGTTGTAGACTCGGTGCGCGAGCAGGACCGTTCCTCCTTTTCACGTTACGAGTACCCTTCGTCATTGCCGCAGGAAGTGCAGTTCCGCATGGCCGATGTTTCGCGCCGCGCGGTGAGCGGGATAGGCCTGGACAACTCGCCATTCAACATCGAGTTCTTCTGGGATCAGACCTATAACCGTGTCGGCCTGCTGGAAATCAATCCACGCATCTCGCAGGCGCACACCGATCTGTTCGAGAAGGTGCACGGAATTTCGCATCATTCGATCATGCTCGATGTGGCGCTGGGCCGCAAGCCTGAGCCGATGGAGTACCGCGGCCGGTTCCGTCTGGCCGGGCACTTCATGCTGCGCACCTTCAAAGACGGCACGGTCCGGGCGGTTCCCAATGAAGAGCAGATCCAGCAAGTTGCTGATGCAATGCCCGGCACCATCGTCAAGCTGCGCGTCCGTGCGGGGCAGCGGCTGTCCGAGCTCAAGGACCAGGACAGCTACAGCTACGAGCTGGCGGTAATCTACATCGGCGGCCGTGACCAGGCCGAGCTGCTCGAAAAGTACCAGCGCTGCCTTGAGGTTCTCAGTTTTGACATCGAGAACATCGAACGCGCAGTCATTTGAGGCGCAGCGCAGTACTCGATGGCGCATGGGGCACGCCTGCGTCAGTGAACCTTACCAATCAGAAATAGTACTTGACAACCGGCTGTTTCCTGTTCAATCTTCTTGCAGCGAAAAAACATGCATGGATCAAGGAGGTTAACGCATTCAAGGACAAAGTACCTTCCGTAGGGTTTTCACATTTTTTGAACCGAAAAGGGGGAGACTATGATGCAGAATCGAACGACACATAGCAAGGCTGTGCTGATAACGCTTCTCGCTTGTGTACTGATATTCAGCGTGGGTACCACCAGCGTTCTGGCCGGCGGGCGTGCTGAGGAAGACGTTGCTATCCGACGCCTGAACATGGGTGGCGGCTGGGTTACCGGTGTGTACTATCCGCTGGCCGGCGCAATGTCGCGGATTGTCCACGTCAACATGGATGACTTGAGCCTGACGGTTGAGTCTTCCGGGGCCTCGGTTGTCAACAGCAACCTGATTGGATCCGGAGACCTCGACCTGGCTATTGTCCAGAACGACGTGGCCTCCCACGCTTTCAACGGCCGTGCCGCCTTCGAGGGCAACGCAATCACCAACATGCGCGGCATGTTCTCGCTCTATCCGGAGCCGGTGCAGCTGGTGGCGCGTTCGGGCGCAGGCATTGATAACCCGTCCGACCTGGCAGGCAAGCGCGTAGCGCTGGGGCCACTGGGCAGCGGGGCAGAGGTCAACGCGCTGAAAGTGCTCGAGGCCGCCGGACTGAGCGAGGGTGACCTTCGCGCTGCCGAGAGGCTGGAAGCCGGTGAAGCCGCAGACTTCCTGCGCGACGGCAGGATCGATGCCGCCTTCTTCACCGTAGCAATTGGCGCGGCGGTTATCTCCGACCTCGCGGTCTCACAGGACATCAAGGTGGTCAATATCACGGGCCGCTATGCAGACCGTCTGATGGAGATGGAAGACTTCTACGCTCCTGTGACAATCCCGGCGGGGACCTATACCGGAGTTGCGCTGGCAGAGACGGTTGGGGTTGTCTCGATTGTGGTTGCCCGCGAAGACCTTCCAGAACAGCTGATGTACGATTTCATCAGCGCGATGTTTGACAACATCGATACCATCCACAGCGCACACTCGGCCGGGAGGATGGTGACGCTTGATACCGCGCTTGACGGCATGACCGTGCCGCTGCATCCGGGTGCTGAACGATTCTTTGCCGAGCACGGCATGAGCCGCTAACTCTGCAATAACAAGATGATGCGGACCGCAGATCGCGGTCCGCATCGTTTCACTCTGTCTCGAGAGGAGTCCCACCACATTGAGCATTGAACCGGTTCTGGGTGATGGCGTTGAACTCGACATCACGAAGCTGAGCGATGAGGGCAGGGTACGGGTTCCCCCGGGAGCGCTCGGTTGGCTCGTTTTTGTCGTCGGTCTCGGCTGGTCGTTCTTCCACTTCTACACCCTGGGCTTCGGGTTGCTGACTTCGGTGCTGCAGCGGTCCGCTCACCTTGCAGGGGGGCTGGCGCTCTGTTTTCTGTATTTCCCGCATAACCGAAAAAAGAGTGAGAACTACGATAGCATTCCCTGGTACGATATTCTGCTCGCCGTGCTGGGCTTCATGAGCGTTTTCTACGTCTTCTACTTCTACCGCGATCTGGCAGGACGAGTAGGTGCGCCGATTACGATGGATCTGTGGATGGGAGGTATCGCTACGGTCCTGATACTGGTGGCTGCCTACCGTGCCTTTGGGCTGGCGCTGCCAATCGTCGCGCTTGTGTTTCTGATCTATCCGTTTGTTGGTCAGTATCTGCCGCATCTGATCGGACACCGTGGCTATCGTCTGACCCGCGTGATCAACGAGCTCTATATAACCAACTCGGGTATCTTCGGCATACCGGTCGGTGTTTCTTCGACTTTCGTTTTTGCCTTTGTACTCTTCGGCTCTTTCTTCCAGACCTCCGGTGCGGCAACCTACATTGTCAAGATAGCCTTTGCCATGTTGGGACGTTTCCGTGGAGGGCCGGCCAAAGCGGCTGTCCTCGCAAGCGGCTTCATGGGAAGCATCGCCGGCAGCTCGGTTGCCAACACCGTGGTCACCGGCTCGATCACTATCCCGACAATGAAGGATACCGGCTTTGACGCCGAGGTAGCCGGCGGGGTGGAAACCGCCGCCTCCACCAACGGGCAGTTCCTGCCACCGGTTATGGGTGCGGCGGCCTTTATCATGGCCGAGTTCACCGGGATCCCCTACTGGGAGATAGCGCTCGCCGCTGTATTGCCGGCGGTCATCAGCTATGCCGGACTGCTGGGAATGGTGCATCTGCAGGCTGCCAAGACCGGCATGAAGCCGATGCCCAAAGAGCAGATACCCCCGTTCTTTGCTACCCTTTTCAAAGGGGTGTTCTACTGGATCCCGATTGGTGTGCTCATTTATTACCTGCTGATTGTGCGGCTGACCCCCTTTACCGCGGGCTATTTCGCTATTCTGACCGTGCTGGCGATCATCGTGGCCAAACGGATGGTTGCTCTCGTTCTGGACCTCAGAGCCGGCAGGGCATCGCTAACGGCTGCCCTTATCGAACAGGCCAAGGGTTTGTGGAAAGACTTCCTCAACGGTCTGGACAGCTCCGCCAAGAGCATGTGCGGCATCGCGGTTGCCTGCGCCTGCGCCGGCATTATTGTTGGCGTGGTGACGCTGACCGGTATGGGGATGCGTGTGACGCTTCTGTTCTCGGTTATCGCCCAGGACAATCTCTTTGTTCTGCTGCTGGGCTCCGCAATTCTCTCTATTATCCTCGGCCTGGGCTTGCCTACCACGGCCAAGTACGCGGTAATGGCTACGCTGGTGGCGCCGGCTATACTGACCCTGGAACCGACGCTGCCGGTGGTGGCGGTGCATCTGTTCATTCTGTACTACGCTATCCTGGCTGACGATACACCTCCGGTAGGGGTGGCTGCCTACGCCGCGGCCGCTATTGCGCGTTCGGACCCCATAAAGACAGGCCTGATGGGGTTCAAATTTGATCTCGGGGCGTTCTTTCTGCCGTTCATGTTTGTCTACAATCCGGCGTTCCTGCTGATCGACACTACCTGGCACGGAGCCGTGCTTATGGCTGCTACCGCACTCTTCGGAATCTACTGTTTCTCGGCGGTGATACAGCGTTGGCTTGTCACGCGGCTGGCGCTGTGGGAGTCGGCGGTGCTGCTGGCCATCTCGATAGCCATGGTGTGGCCCAATCTGCTCTCCGACGTTTTAAGTGCGGCGGCTTTTGTAGCCATTTACCTGTTTCAGCGGCACAAGGCGCGCCGAGCCGAGCCGGCGGTCGCGGTGTGAGCAACCGGGGTGCACCGGCTGAGCGGGGTATCATCCGGGTTCTCGCGGCTATCTGTGCACTGCTACTGCTGCCGTCGGTTTTGCCGGCAGCGGCGGTGCGCAGCACCTCGTGGACGCTGGTAGTCTCCGCGCCACATCAGGACGCAGTGCGCTACCGGGCGGCGGTTTCCCCGGGAGACGTTTTCTCGCTGACCTACGTGCACTCTGTCAGCAGGTCGGTGGTCAGCGGCAGCTTCCGTGTTACAGCCGACGCCTTGATAGAGCCGGTTGACACCGTATTTCGCTCATTCGGGCCGGGACTGCCGTGGACACCGGATGCCGATTATCGCCGGCTCGACGACGGTGCGATGCTCGTACGCCATCACGAACCGGCGCGCAGCGAGATCCGGGTCTGGGTTTCTCCGTTGACCCGTGACAGGCTTACGCTCAAGGGTTCTGAGATCGATCTCAGCGCAGAGTCCGAGCGTGCCACACTGATTGAGATTCGGATAGAGCAACGGGCCAACCGGCAACCGTAACCAGCCGGTCGCTACCACGGAAGCCCGGCTTTTGACACCCCAACCGATAAACGAGTAGTATCCGCTCATGCGGCAGCGGCTCGCGATGCAGTCGGCCAATCTCATCATTGGCGCCCTCGTTCTGGGGGTGATCTCGCTCTTTCTGGAGCAGATCCAGCCGCAACCGGACTGGCTGTGGCTGACAATCCAGGTTGTAGACTTCCTGGTGCTGGGGCTTACCATGCTGGAGGTGGCAATCGCGTTTGCCTCCGCCCCGATCAAACGCAACTACCTGCGCTTCAATCGTTCATCGCTGGCGTTTCTGCTGCTGTTCGTGGCGCTGTTTGCCTATAATAAGGCTCTGGTCTTTCAGGCGATTCCGCATCCCGCCGGTGGCTACCAGTCGGTGCTCATCATCCGTAACGCCTTTCTGCTGCTTAAAGTGTTTACCCGCCTGCGCCGGCTCTCCGAATTTGTCACTGCCATTGTTACCCATCCGGCACAGACGGTTGCTCTCAGTTTTCTGCTGGTGATCGTAGTGGGAACCCTGTTGCTGATGATGCCGTTCACCACGCTCAACGGTGAAGGGCTACCGATGGTGGATGCGCTTTTCACCGCAACCAGTGCGGTCTGTGTTACCGGTCTGATTGTGGTGGATACCGCTACGGTCTACACGGTGCCCGGCCAGATCGTCATCATGCTGCTGATACAGATCGGCGGATTGGGGATTATGGTGCTCTCGCTGTTTGCGCTGGTCATGGTGCGGCAGTCGGTAACGGTAGAGAGCCACCTGCTTCTATCGTACATGTTGAACCAGTCGCGCATCACTGATCTGGCGGCGTCACTGAAGCGCATTGTACTGATCACGTTCGCTGTTGAGGCAGTTGGAGCGCTGCTGCTGTTTATGTTCTTCGAGCCAGTTGCTAACGGTCTGAGCCACCGTGTTCTGCTGGCCGTCTTTCACGCGGTGTCGGCGTTCTGTAACGCCGGATTCGCCCTCTTCAGCACCAGTCTGGAGCAGTTCCACGCCAACGCGGGTATCAATGTAGTGATTGCCGCGTTGATCATTGCCGGCGGTTTGAGTTTCGGAGTGTTGACCAATCTGTTTCAGGTTCTTCGTACCAACGCGGCTGTACGGTGGCAGCGGCGTCAGGTGCGAGTGATCGGCCTGAGTGTCAATTCTCGCGCCGTGCTGATTGTCAGTGGTGTGCTGCTGGCGGGCGCCTTTTTTGGCTTCTACGCGCTGGAGCACGGCCGATCGATGGCGAACTACTCTCTCGGTTCGCAGTACCTGATTGCGTTCTTTCAGGCAGTAACACTACGTACGGCCGGCTTCAACACTATTCCGATGGGTGAACTGGCCACCGCCACGTATCTTCTGATGATAGTCATGATGTTTATCGGTGGTGCCTCCGGCAGCACTGCCGGAGGGCTGAAGGTAAACAACGTGGCGGTGATCGCCGCGTTCCTGGAAAGCACCCGGCGCAAGCGCAATCAGACTCTGCTGTTCAATCATTCGGTGAGTGACCACCAGATCACAACCGCGTTTTCCGTACTGCTTTTCGGGCTGCTCTCGGTGCTCGGTGGCACCTTTCTGCTTTCGATCACAGAGACCGCCACGCTTACAGACTATCTCTTCGAAACAGTGAGCGCTTTTGCCACGGTGGGACTCTCTACCGGTCTCACTCCGCAGCTGAGCGTTGTCGGCCGGCTTGTAGTAACGGTCTTGATGTTTATCGGCCGCGTTGGTCCGCTCACGCTGTTGGCGGCGTCTTCGGGGCCGCGCGACAGCAGGCGAATACGGTACCCCTCGGCGGGTATCGCCGTGGGATAGCAGGCCGCGGGTAGAGCGGCACCTATCCGGCACAACAGGAGTGACCGAGTGGAGAGACAGAAGAGTAACGCCAAATCCTCCGAGAAACGGGCGGCCGGGCAGCGCCAGAAGGTCTTTGCGGTTCTCGGTCTGGGCGTGTTCGGACGCCAGATCTGCGAGACGCTGGTGAACCGCGGCGGCTCGGTTATCGCAATCGACCAAAACCCGGAACTGATCGAGCAGGTCAAAGAGACCGTTACCCAGGCGGTCCTGATCAATACCACCGATGAGGAGTCGCTGTCGCAGGCGGCGCTCGAAAACGTAGACGTGGCGGTGGTTGCTATGGGTGACAACGTGGAAGCGAGTATTCTCACTACTGCTCTGCTCAAGAAACACGGGGTTGCCCACGTTGTTGCCAGAGCAATCAGCGCGCTCCACGCCCGGGTCCTCAAGCAGGTGGGTGCCGATGAGGTGATCAACCTGGAGACCGACGCCGGCGCGCGCCTGGCGGGCAGACTCATCGCGCCGGATGTGCTGGAGCGCGTGGCTCTGTCGCGCGATATCAGTGTGGCGGAAATGTACGTGCCGCAGGC
>SKLB01000092.1 GCA_007123465.1 Spirochaetales bacterium | reverse complement strand
ACCAAACGCCTCAGCGGCGATCCGCTGTGCCTCGGCCGCATCGCTGACCGCCTCGGCTCCCAGGCGCGCCAGAAAGTCGGAGTGCAGCCGCTGCTGCAGCTCGTCCGCAGCAGCGCTGTCGGCCCGACAGAGGCGTTCGCACAGCGACAGGACGCTGCCGGCGAGGTCGGCTTCGGGCTGCGATGTGGCGCTTCGCCACGCCGGCAGAAAGCTACCGAAGTCAAGCGCCAGCTTGACGCAAAACTCCAGCATTCGCTGCCTGTCCGGCGCGCCGCTATCGTGAAAACGCCCCGCCAACCGCTGTACCAGATTGTCGACAATCGCCGCCCGCTCTGCCGGTTCCGCGCGGAAGATCACGTGCGCTGTTGCGTCGCTTATGCGGCCGTCTTGAATTCGGTCCAGAAGATCCTCGGCCGGCTCTGCCGTACGTCTGTTCCACTCGTCGCGGATCTCAGCCAGTTGCTCGGTTGGTGAGGTAATACTCATGATTAAAGCTCCATGCCGTAGCGCTCGACAGCGTCCGGGCGAAAGGTTGTACCCGCACCCGGCAGCTGCGGTAACACGTAGTAGCCGGATTCAACTACAATTGGTTCTTCGAAACAGTCCTTGATCCAGGGGATGTATTCCAGGCGGGTGGCAGCGGGATGCGCGTAGCACAGATGCACATGGACCTGTCCCATGTCTCCCACGTGCGGTACCACCGGCAGGTGGTAGGCCAGCGCCAGGTCAGCGACCCTCAACCACTCGGTAATTCCGGCCAGACGCGTCATATCGGGTTGCACCCAGTGGACCGCGCCGGCTGCGATGAAATCGCGAAAACTGTCCAGGGTGTAGAGCTGCTCGCCGAGGGCAATCGGTGTAAGCATTGCCTGCGCCAGCCGCACGTGCCCCGGAAGATCATCGTAAAACAGCGGCTCTTCCACCCACAGGACGTCGAAGTCCGGCAACCGGGGAGCCACCGACAACACGGTAGTCAGGTTCCAGCGTCCGTTGCAGTCGACGGCCAGCGTGGCGTGTTCCCCGATTGCCGTGCGCACCGCTTCTATGCGCTTGAGATCAGCGCGCGGATCATCGGTCCCGATCTTGATCTTCACGCCGCGGTATCCCTCACTCTCAACCAGCCTGCGGCAGTTGTCGGCAACCGTTTGGCTGTCCAGGCTCAACCAACCGCCGTCGGTATTGTAGGCCTCCAACCGGCTGCAGGTAGCGCCTCCCAGCAGCTTCCACAGAGGCTGCTCACTCGCCTTGGCTTTGATATCCCACAGCGCGGTGTCAACCGCGGCAATTGCCAGATGCGTGATGCCGCTGCGGCCGACCCATTGAATCGGGGCGCAGTTGTACAGAGCGCTCCACAGCCGCTGAACATCACACGCGTCCTGGCCGATCAGTAGCGGGGCGTAGCTATCGCTGATGCAGCTTGTTATCAGCCGGTCCGAAGCGAGATGGGCGTGCGTGCCGCTGAATCCGTATCCGGTTATACCGCCGGCGGTCCGGACTCGGGTACCAACTACGCCCCAGTGAGTCAGCGTGTGCGTGCTGTCCTGAATCATATTCCCGGTTACCGGGACATGCAGAATGAAAGGCTCAACCGCGGTAATGGTTGTATCGGGTAACATTCGGACTATTCCTGTGGCCGCAGCAAGAGCTTCAATCCGGACTTGTTTTCAAACAGCTTGAACGCGTCTTCCCACTCGGTAAGCGGCACCTCGTGCGAGATCAGCGGATCGGTCTGAACCTGACCGTCGGCCAGCAATTTGATTGCTGCGAGCCACGAGCTGCGCTTTGATCCCAGCGATCCGCTGACCCTGAGCTCCTTGAAGCAGATCTTCTCAAAGTTCAGCGATATCGGCTTGCCGAACAATCCTACCTGGGTGAATTGGCCCTGTTTGCGAATCAGGTTCAGCCCGCTATCAACCGCCGCGGCTGCCCCGGCACACTCCAACACCACGTCGACACCCTGTCCGCCGGTAACCTCGGCAACCAGTACATCGAGGTCTCCGCTGTTTACATCGATTGTGCGTTCTGCTCCCAGCTGCGCCGCTACCCGCAGGCGATCCTGGTCTATCGAGGTCCCTGCCACAATTACTCGCGCACCCTGAGCGCGCGCAACCTGCAGTGCCAGCAGACCTATTGCCCCGGGGCCGGTCACCAGCACCCAGTCCTGGTGTTCTATGGTTGTCAGATCGATGGCGGCGTGGGTGACGCACGCCAGCGGTTCGAGCATAGCGCCGGCGCTGAAACCAACGTTATCGGGCAACCGGTGCACCCGATCTGCAGGGACCACGGTGTAGCGGGCAAACGCGCCGTTGTACCAGTATCCCAGCGTACGCCGCTCTGGACAGAGGTTATAGAAGCCGCTGCTGCAGTAACGGCACGTGCCACAGTAACTGAAGGCGGTCTCCGAGGTTACTCTGTCGCCTGGCGAGAAGCGCCGCACCCCCGGTCCGACCTCGACCACCGTGCCGGCAAACTCGTGCCCGGTAACCACCGGCGGGTTGATCGGAATATCAATGTCATAGTGATAAATGTGCAGATCCGAACCGCAGATTCCGGTATTCGCAACTTCAATCTTTACCTGCTCCGGTCCCGCCTGCGGTTCTGCAACATCGCGGATCTGCATGTTGCCGGGGCCCTTGTCCGTCTTTACCAACGCCAGCACTGATCCCTCCCCTATCCGAAGAACACGCCCGGAAGCCAGAGCGAGAGCGCCGGTACGAAAGTCACCAGCAGCAGCACAATCACCAGCGGAATGATGAACACCGCGGTAGCCTTGGCACAGCGCTCAAACGGGATCTTGGCCACCCGCGACAGAACGTAGAGCACCATGCCAACCGGTGGCGTCAGCAGCCCGATCATCAGGTTGAGAATCATGAAGATCCCGAAGTGCACCGGGTCAATCCCGATCTGCAGCGCGATCGGCAGCAGAACGGGCACCAGAATGGTGATCGCTGCAATAGTCTCCATGAAGAACCCGACGATGAACAGCACCAGGTTGAGCAGCAGCAGCAGTACGATCGGGTTTTCGGTAATCGACAGCAGCAGCGAGGCGAAGTGCCCCGGCACTTGCAGCCGTGTCAGAATCCAGGCAAAGATGGCCGCGCCTGCAACAATGAAGAGAATGATTGCGGTAGTCTCGAGCGTGTCGATGCTGACCTGCATGATCTTCTTGAAGGTCAGTGTGCGGTAGATCAATGTCCCGAGGATCAAGGTATACGCCGACGCTGCCACGGCGGCCTCGGTTGGTGTGAAAACACCGAACGCAATTCCACCGATGATGATCACCGGCGTCAGCAGCGAGGGAAAGCCGCGCCACAGGCTTATCACCATCTGACTCACGGTAAACCGCGCGTCGCGCGGATAGTTGCGCTTGCGCGCGTACCACGCGATCAACACCATCAACGAAACACCCATCAGCAGCCCCGGTACAATACCGGCAATGAACAGCCGCCCGATTGAGGCCTGCGCAATAACACCGTAGATCACCAGCGGCAGGCTCGGCGGGATAATCGGACCGATAGTTGAGGAGGCGGCCGTAATGGCCACCGATATGTCGGTGTCATAACCGGCATCGGTCATCGCCTTGATTTCAATTGTACCCAGCCCGCCGGCATCGGCAACCGCAGCGCCGGACATACCGGCAAAGATGATGCTGGCGCCGACGTTGACATGGCCCAGACCACCGCGCATCCAGCCTACGATGGAGCGCGCAAAGGCAAAGATGTGCGAGGTAAGCCCTGCGGCATTCATCAGGTTACCCGCCAGAATGAAGAACGGTACCGCCAGCAGCGGGAAACTGTTGACCCCGCCAACCATGCGCTGCAGGATAATGAAATCCGGTATGCGCTGCGCAAGGTAGACCCACAGCATTGACGCGCCACCGAGCGACATGGCGATGGGGACACCGATGATCAACATCACAAAGATCGAAATGAAAAGTACGGCTATCACTGGATTTCCCTCGCCTCAGGTAGTGGGGTTAGTGGACTCAGTTGGGATGCCACGGTCTTCGCGGCACATCGGAACGTAGTTGTCTTTCCAGTGCCTGATAGCAAGCTGCACGGCACGAAACAGCATCAGCGTAAAACCGATCAGCACAATCGAGTAGACAGCCGCCAGCGGGATGCGAACGGTACTGAGGAAGTTATTCATGGTTCTTGGTATGATACGGATTCCCAGGCGCACACCAACAACCAGGAACAGTACTCGAATCAGGTCGACCACGGTTACCAGGATTCGGCCAACCGTGCGCGGCATGTAGCGATAGAAGAACTCTACAAATATGTGCGAGTTGCGCCGAATTGCCATAACCGAACCGAGAAACGTCACGCACACCAGCAGATAGCGCGCGCCTTCTTCGGTCCACGCAAACGAGAATCCGAGGAAGTAGCGCGTGAAAAACTGCGAGAAGACGATTAAGGCCAGAATCCAGAAGACCCCCAGCGCAACGTAGTCTTCAACCTTATAATCGCTATACGAGAAATCCGGCTCGGCGGCCGTCTGCTCTTTAATCAGCTCGATCAACTCGTCGCTGCCGCTTACCCCTTTCGGCGGTGGGCTGTGGTCAGTCATGGTTTTTCCCTCGTCAGGAGACAGAAATTTGGTACACGGCGCGCGGCGGCAAAAACAGCCGGCCCGCACAAGCAGGCCGGCCGATGATTAGCTACAGCCGCGGTTAACGGATCTGCTGCATGCGCCGCAGGTGATCTGCAGACCAGGTAGCGTTTGGACCGGTCAGCATGGGCTCGACCGCATCCATGAATGGCTGCCGATCCACCTCTATCACGGTCAGGCCCTGCGCCTCAAACCATTCGCCGAGTTCGAGTTCCTCCTGATAGATAGCTTCCGAGCTGCGGACGGCCGCTTCATTCATGACTTCGGTGAAGATCGCCTGGTCTTCTGCGGACATCGCCTCCCACAGGTCACCGCGCACCACCGTCATCAGCGTGTTGGTCATATGGCCGGTGAGGTTGATGTAATCCTGGACCTCGTAGAACGCCATACCGCGGATAGTCGGCAGCGGGTTCTCCTGTGCCTCGACCACGCCCTGCTGCAACGCCAGGTAAACCTCGGCAAACGCAACCGGTGTCGGGCTGGCGCCAACCGCGCGCGGGAACATCAGGTAGAGCGGCGCATCGGGAACGCGGATGCTGAGTCCCTGCATGTCAGCCGGAGTCCGAATCGGTCTATTGGAACTCACATGGCGAGTACCGTAGTAGGTTGGAGTAACGATGTGGTGTCCGGTAGCGTCTCGATAGCCGGCTGCCAGGTCATCCATCAGATCGCTGTCGGCAAACGCCATCCAGTGGTCAAATCCGCGGAACACAAACGGTGCCTCGGCAATAGCAATCGGTCCGTACGAACCGGAAAGAAACGCCGCGCCGGCGTAGATCATATCAACCGTTCCAAGCCCCAATCCTTCGGAAATCTCGGATTCACTGCCGAGCTGCGAAGCCGGGTATACCTGGATCGAATAGCGACCATCGGTGCGCGCTTCAATCTGTTGTGCAGCCCAGACGGCCTCCTGGTGGTAGGGAAGATCGGGTTCGTAGACGTGTGCCCAGCTCAATTCCTGAGTTGCCGGTTCGGCCCTTCCGCCGGCAAATGCCAGCCCGCTGACAACAATCATCAGCACAAGCGATAGTACGGTGAGTTTCTTCATGAAAGCCTCCCTTTGAGTGTTTGTAATATATGAGTTGTATACTACAACGCTAGAATTATAGGGTGTCCTGCTCTGACCTGTCAAATGTTTTCTTGACTGGTGCCAAAAGTGTGCTTTTTTTTAGCGGGTCTGCGCGGGCGCGGCGTCACTGTACCCAGACGCCCTTGATATTGACAAACTCGCGGATTCCAAACCAGGAGAGCTCCCGGCCGTAGCCGCTGCCCTTGATGCCGCCAAACGGCAGCCGCGGGTCCGAGCGCACAAACTGGTTGACAAATACGCACCCCGCGTCTATCTGCTCTTCGGCGATACGGGCGGCACGCTGGGTATCGGCGCTGAAGACGGCGCCGCCGAGGCCGAAAAAGGTGTCATTGGCAACCTCGATAGCCTGGGCCTCGTCCTTGACCCGAATCACCGCGCCCACCGGACCGAAGAGCTCGTCGTCATAGGCTGGCATACCTTTGCGCACGCTCGACAGCACGGTTGCCGGGTAGTACGCGCCGCGAGACGCGGGGATCTCGCCACCGAGCAGACAGCGCGCACCGGCCTCGATGCTCTGCCGCACCTGTGCGTGCAATTCATCGCGGAGGTCTGCGCGCGCCTGCGGCCCGATATCGGTGGCCTCATCCATTGGATCACCCATGAGCCTTGCCGCCATCTGCTCGACAAACATCTGCTCGAAGCGGTCGGCGATGGCTTCCACCACGATGAAGCGTTTACCTGCGATACAGCTCTGACCGGAGTTGAACAGTCGCGCGGTTACGCACGTTGGCACCGTCTGCTCCAGATCGGCGTCCGCCAGTATCACGTACGGATCACTTCCACCCAGCTCCAGCACGCACTTCTTGAGCTGCTCACCGCATTTGCTGCCGATTGCCCGACCCGCGGGTGTACTGCCGGTCAAAGTCACCGCCGCAACTGCCGGGTGCTCGATGACCGCGGCAACTTGGGCACTGCCTATCACCAGAGTGCGGAAGACATCTGCGGGCAACCCTGCGTCACTCAGGAGCGTTTCGATTGCCAGAGCACATCCGGTAACGTTTGAAGAGTGCTTGAGGACGATACAGTTGCCGGCCATCAGGGCAGCCGCGCCAAAACGAAAAAACTGCCAGAAGGGGAAATTCCACGGCATGACAGCCAGAATTACTCCCAACGGCTGATAACTGACAAAGCTGCGGCTGGCTTCGGTCGGTGCATCTTCGCGCTCGAGGAAGTGCTCGGCGTTTTCGGCGTAGTATTCGCAGACCCAGGCGCACTTCTCGATCTCGGCCCTGCTGTCGCGAATGGGCTTTCCCATCTCTT
>SKLB01000085.1 GCA_007123465.1 Spirochaetales bacterium | reverse complement strand
TGCAGCGGGCGGTAGACGAGGAAAACTACGAGCGCGCTGCCGAAATCCGCGATCGATTGCGCGGTATCGAGTGAGGCGGGCTAAAACACGACCCAAGCTCAACTTGACAAAGCACTCGCTTTTGGCGAGGATGGAGGCGTTGAGGGTGTTTGAAATGAAATCAGTGAAACTCTTGTTTGTGATGGCGCTGTTGGGTGCCGCGGCGGTGGCGCCAATTGCGGCGCAGGAACTGCTTACCGCACCGCGCTTCTTTGACACGGTTGCCGAGCGCTACGCATCCATAGAAGACTACATAGCAGAGATCTCGATGCGCAACGGTGAGGAGCGCATGGAAGGGACACTCTCATACCGGCGGCCCAATCTGATCCGCATCGACTTCACCCGTCCTGCAGACCAGGTTATGGTATCCGACGGCGAGACTCTTCTGGTGCACGTGCCGCGCTACAACGTTACCCTGCAGCAGGAACTGCGCCGCAGACAGGAAAATGTCGGTGGACTGGCTACCGCGCAGGGGCTGCGCCTGATGCGCGCCAACTACAGTATCGCCTACCTCGAAGGACCTGCTGCGACTCCACTGGACGAGGGTTCCAATGTCATGGTGACCAGGCTGCGTCTGGACTGGCGTAGTACCAATGAAGGGTTCCGGCAGCTGGTACTGTCGGTGGATGACAACGGCCTGATCCGCCGTATCGAGGGCATAACCGCGGGATACGACGAGGTCCGATTTGACTTTCGTAACATCAGAATCAACCAGAGTATCCCTGCAACCCGCTTTGACTACACGCCGCCGTCATCAGCAAACCGGTTGAACAATTTCCTCTTTGAGCAAGAAGGGTAAATGGAATCGATTGGAGCAAAGTTTCAGACTGCGCGGGAAGCTAAGGGCTACTCGCTGGAGCAGGTGGCCCGCGATACGCACATTTCCAGGCGTTTTCTGCAGGCTATCGAGGAAGAAGACTTTGCCGCGTTTCCCGGTGAGCCCTATCTGTTAGGGTTCCTGCGCAACTACTCGGAGTTTCTGGATCTCGATCCGCGTGAAACCGTTGCGCTGTACAAGAACCTCAAGCTGCAGGAGCAACCCGCGCCGATCGATGAGCTGCTGGTGCGCCGGAGCCCCAAGCCGTTTATTCTGGCCGCGCTGGCGGCAATAGTACTGGCCGGACTGATTGCCGGGGGGATTCTCTTCTTCAGCAGTGATTTCTTCCAGTCGCGGCGCGTGCGGGCAGAGGCCCCCAATGTCAGCGGGCAGGAATACACCATGGACGATGAGATCATGGAACAACGATTCCTGCAGGGAGACACTATCCGGGTTCCGGTGCGAGACGGCGAATACCCGCTGTTGCTGGCGGCAATAGACGACGCGGTTGCGCTTGAGAGCCCGGCCGGGCGCCACAGACTGCCGCTGGCGCAGGAGCAGACGATCGACATCACCGAAGACGGCCGTCCCGATCTGCGCGTTATTGTCCGCGAGATCAGCAGCGGCGATGCTCCGGTATCGGCTGTGCTGCGTTTTGACCGCGGCGTGCAGCTGCCCACCACGATGAGCGGTAATGCAACTGTTGCCGACGGCACCGCAACGCGTACCGAAGCAATCGGCAGCACAACCGTTGCCGAGCGCGAACGCAGCTCCAGCCTGATTGCGGAGTTTGCCCAGCGCAGGCCGATCAACCTGGAGTTTGAGTTCACCGCCCCCACCATGCTGCGCACCGTGATTGACGGTGACCAGCGTGTTGAACAGTTTCTGCAGAGCGGCCAGTCCTACAGTGCCACTGCCGCCGACAGTGCCAAAGTGTGGCTCTCAAATGCCGGAGCAACCCGGCTGACCGTTGAAGGCCGCGAGGTTCAGCTCGGAGGCGCCGGACAGGTAACCGCCTTCCTGATCGGGTGGGTGGACGGGCCGGGCAACGTGCGCCTGGAGATGGTGCCGGTCTACTGACGCGGGACATGTAGCGTATCCATGTCTGCACCCGCCTCCTTCTTCATCGAAAATCTCGGCTGTTCCAAGAATCAGGTTGACGCCGAAGTAATGCTCGCCGCGCTCGAGAGCGCCGGCTGGAATCACAGCACTACAGCTGCGGACGCGGACCTGATCATCGTCAACAGCTGCGGCTTCATCGACTCGGCCAAGCAGGAGTCAATTGCGGTGGCGCTGGACTATCAACAGAGCTTTCCGTGTACGCCGGTGGTAATGGCCGGATGCCTGTCACAGCGTTACCCTGAAGAGATTTTCAACGACATGACCGAGCTTGGCGGGGTTTTCGGTAACCGGGATCCGGCGCGGGTGGTGGAGATTGCCGCTGCGGCACTGGCCGGCACACGCAGCGTCCTGATTCCAACCGAGCGGAGCCCGCAGCCGGTGCGCAGCACGCTGTTGTCGTTTCCCGGCAGCGCCTACGTCAAGATCTCCGAGGGCTGTGACTCGCGCTGTACGTTCTGCGCCATCCCGAGCATCCGCGGCGGGCTGCAGAGCCGCTCGATTGAGGCAGTGGTGGAGGAAGTTCAGCAACTGCTGCAGCGCGGCATATTTGAGATAACCCTGGTATCGCAGGACTTCAGCGCGTTTGGGCGCGACCGAGGCGCCTCTGAGGCCGTTGAACTGATGCAGGCAATCAGCGCTCTGCCCGGTGACTTCTGGATCAGGCCGCTCTACCTCTATCCGGAGCACTTTCCGCGCGCGGTTCTGGATATCTGCGCCGCCGACCGGCGAATTCTGCCCTACTTTGATCTGCCGTTTCAGCACGCCAGCGCAAGCGTTCTGCGCGGGATGGGGCGCCCCGGTGACGCACAGAGCTACCTGGAGCTTATAGCCGAGATTCGCCGCACGCTGCCGGATGCGGTGTTGCGCGCCACGTTGATGGTGGGGTTCCCCGGCGAGGGTGAGCAGGAGTTTGCCGAGCTGCTGCAGTTTCAGCAGCGGGCGCAGCTGGATTGGGCCGGGTTCTTCACCTTTTCCCCGCAGGAGGGTACCGCAGCCAAACGCTTGAGTTCACGACTCAAACCGGTGGGCCGCGCGCGCGCCGAGCAGCGCCGGATCGAGCTGGAGAACGCCCAGCGGCAGATAAGTGAACAGCGCCTGCAGCGGTTTGTCGGCCGCGACATGTCCCTGCTGCTGGAGGAACCGGTTGCCGGAGAACCGCTCTATCTGGCGCGCGCCTGGTGTCACGCGCCGGATGTGGATGGCCTGGTTGTGCTGCGTACCGGGGGGCTGCCCAAGGATACGCTCCGGGCCGGGATGGTGCTGCGCGGCAGGATCGTGAAAGTCAACGGTATGGACCTGGAGGCGGTGTCGAGTGCGGCTTCAGGAGATGACGATGTCAACTAAACTTACGCAGCCGGGCGCGGTCAAGCTGATTGTGCTGCTGGGCGTGCTGGCGGTCAGCGGCTCGGCCATCCTGATTCGCCTCTCAGCGGTGCACTACGTTGCCGCGGCTACCTACCGCATGCTGTTTACGGTGGGCCTGATGGCGCCTACCATGGCGTACCGCATGCGGCGGAGGGCGGCAGCGGTGGCTGAGCCGCCGATGGACGGTGCGGCGCGGTTCTGGTCCATTGTTGGCGGCGTGTTTCTCGCGCTGCACTTTGGTTTCTGGTTCAAGTCGCTTCAGCTGACCTCGGTCTCCACCGCCACGGTGCTGGTGAATACCCACCCGCTGTTTGTGATGCTGCTGGGCATGCTTGTGCTGCGTGAAAAGGTGCCGGCTGCGGCGGTGATATGGATGCTGGTGGCGATGGCCGGCAGCGCGGGATTGGCGCTCGGCGGAACCGGCTTTGGCGAAAGCGCGCTGGAGGGCAACCTGATGGCGATTGCCGGGGCCATGTTTGTGTCGGTCTACATGGTCATCGGGCGCTACGCCAGGCGCAGCGTCTCACTGCTGCGCTATACGTTTCTGGTCTACCTGGCGGCAGCGTCTACTTTGTTACTCTACGCTCTGGCCAGCGGGGTTGATCTGGGGCCCTACCCGCTGCGCGAGTACGTGATATTCCTGGCGATGGCGGTATTTCCAACGCTGCTGGGACACAGTGTGTTCAACTGGGCGCTGAAGTATCTAAAAATGTCTTTTGTTTCTATAGCTATCCTGGGTGAGCCGGTGTTTGCCACTATCCTGGCGATCTTCATCTTTGTTGAGATTCCCGGTCCGTGGACGGTACTGTTCGGCGCGCTGGTTATCTTTGCTATCTATCGCTTCACCGTTGCCGATAACGAGCCATAGCTTTGCCAAGTGTGGCGCTTTGCGCTATCATACGGGCTCATTATGTCTTCTTATCTCGAAGGTCTGAACCAGGAGCAGCAGCAGGCGGTGCTGCATAGCGGGTCTCCACTACTGATCCTGGCCGGCGCCGGTTCCGGCAAGACCCGCGTGATCACGGTCAAAATTGCCTACCTGATCGACCAGCTCGGAGTTGCGCCGCAGTCAATTCTGGCGGTTACCTTTACCAACCGCGCCGCAGCCGAGATGCGCCAGCGTGCGGCGGCCATGGAGCCGGCGGCCGCCGACGTGATGATCCGGACCTTCCATTCCTTTGGCGCCTGGATGCTGCGCCGCCACGCGCACCTGCTCGACATGCCGTCGGGCTTCACTATCTACGACGACGACGACTCGATAACGCTGCTGCGCGCCCTGTTCCCCGAGCACAGCCGCAGTGCGCTCACTCCAATCGCGCGCCGTATTGCGCGCGCCAAGGACTACGGCCTGACTCCCCAGGATGACCTGCAGCCCATCAGCACCGACCCCGAGTTTGCCGCGTTTTACGCTGCCTACGAGCAGCGCCTGCGCCAGATCGGCAACGCGGATTTTGGCGATCTGATCCGCCGCCCGATTGAGCTGCTGCGATCCAACCCCGAGGTGGCCGCACGGCTGCGCAGTCGCTTCCGCGTGATTCTGGTGGACGAATACCAGGATTCCAACGTTGCGCAGTTTGCGCTGCTGCGCGAACTAGTGGACAACAGCAGCTATCTGTGCGTGGTCGGTGATGACGACCAGTCGATATACCGCTTCCGCGGTGCCGAGGTACGCAATATTCTGACCTTCTCCGACAGCTTCCCCGGTACGCAGCTGGTGCGCCTGGAAGAGAACTACCGCTCCACATCGGCCATCCTGGAGCTTGCCTCAAGCGTAGTGGCGTACAACCAGGGGCGTCTCGGCAAGACGCTGTGGACGCGGCGCGCCGGCGGCGCCACGCCGGTGCTTGCCTACCTGGGCAGCGAGGACGATGAGGTGCGCTACTGCATGGGGGTACTCTCCGGCGAGATGGAGGAGCAGGGCGCCTTCGGCATCTCTGCGGGTGAAACCGCAATCCTCTATCGCACCAACGCTCAGTCGCGTCTGTTTGAGACCGCCTTCATGCGCGCCGGGATCAACTACCGCATCGTGGGAACGCTGCGTTTCTACGAGCGAGAAGAGATCAAGGACGCGGTGGCGTGGCTGAAGTTCCTGGCCAACCCGCGCGATGAGGTCAGTTTCCGCCGCATTGTCAACAAGCCCGCGCGCGGACTGGGGGACAAGAGTGTGGCACGAATTCTGGCGTACCTCGCTGAGACCGAGGGGCGCATTGTCGAGGCGTGCCGTGCGGCGCGCAGCGTATTGCCGGCGCGCGCGGCGGGCGCGCTGGGCGGGTTTCTGAGCATCATCGACGCGCTTGCAGACTCCTTTGGCACTCAGACGCTGGCAGATTTTGTCGAGAAGACCATATCGGCCAGCGGACTGGCCGGTTACCACCAGGACCAGGACGAGGTTGCCGGGTCACAGCGGCTGCAGAACCTCGAAGAGCTGGTCAACGCGGCCTCGCTCTATCCGCCGAGCATGCAAGGCCTGATAGAGTTTCTCGAGGCTATCGAGCTGGACAGTTCGCGGCAGAACAGTGAAGATGACGGCGGAGAGCGCGTGACGCTGATTACGATGCACAACACCAAGGGTCTCGAGTTTGACCGTGTGATCATAACCGGGCTGGAAGACGGGCTGTTCCCGCGCGCCGGCGATGATACTCCGGATGACCTCGAAGAGGAGCGCCGGCTGTTCTACGTGGCGCTGACACGCGCACGGCGGTCGCTGCACATGACCAGTTGCCGCTCGCGGCGGGTTCACGGCCGCATCATGGAGCTCTACCCGTCGCGCTTTATACGCGAGATTCCCGCCGATGCGGTCGAGATCCGCGGCGCCCGTGCGGCGGAACATTCCGAGGATGACGGCTACACCCCGGGCGCCTGGGTCTACCACGATGACTACGGCAGCGGCGTGATTGTCAAACGCTGGCAGACCGGAGCCAATACGGTGGTGCTGGTGCGCTTTGAGAGCGGCAGAACGGCGCAGTTTCTGCCGCGCTACACGCCGCTGGAACGCGTCAGCGGGGAGTACTGATGAGCCATCCGGGATACACAGCGACGCTACTGGAGACGCTGCTGCCTCCGATTCGCCGCGCGCGTGATTACTATCTGTATACCTGTGATAGGCGCCGCATTATCGATCTGTATCGCTGCGGTGGCGCGGCGCTGCTGGGCTACCGGCCGGCGCGCGTTGCCCACGTCGAGAAGCAGCGCCTGTCCGAGGGGCTCTCCGCGGCGCTGCCGTCAATCTACGGCGCGCGGCTGCAGCGCGCGCTGACGGAGCTGCTGCCGGCGTACCCTCACGTGCGCCTGTTTGCCGGCCTGGACGCGGCGCTGCAGGCGCTGTCGGCCGCGGGTTGGCAGCGGATGGTTGACCAGGCGTGTGCACCGGGGCTGTCCGCATCTGCCGGCGCGGTAGTGCTGTGGCGGCCGTTTCTGGAGCCGCCGCAGACTGCGCTGCTGCTGCCGCGGCTGCCGTACCCCGCGGCCTACGCGCCGCAACCGCTGTGCTGCGCCACAGACCCCGGGGGCGCACTCGCGTCGCAGGCCGTTTCACCGCTGGCGCTCGCGGGGGCCATCCAGGCGCTGGCGGCGTGGCGGACGGCGGCGCGCGAGCGCAGCGAGCTACTGCGCGCTGCCGCCGCTCCC
>SKLB01000164.1 GCA_007123465.1 Spirochaetales bacterium | reverse complement strand
TCCTGCGCGGTGAGGTACACGCACTGGTTGGTCAAAACGGGGCGGGGAAAACAACGCTGGTGGAGATTATTGCAGGGTCGGTGCCGCTGGACTCAGGCAGCATATATGTGGAAGGCGTTAAGTGTGACTATCTCGATCCGGGACGCTCAATCGAGCTGGGAATTCAGACCGTTCACCAGGAAAACCAGCTGGTCGAGGACATCACCGTTGCCGAAAACATCCTGCTCTACGATCTCCCGCGCACCTCTTACCGTTTTTTCAGTCTTCGTTCCTGCATCCGGGCGGCCGATGAATTGCTGCAACAGCTGGGGATCGAGGTCAAACCGGGAGCGCGTGTCGGCTCTCTTACGTTTGTAGAGAAGAAGCTGATAAGCATCGCCAAGGCGTTTTCCAGACAGGCCAAGATTCTGATCCTGGACGAGCCGACGGCATCCCTCGACGGCCACGGAAAACAGGCGCTCTTTTCGCTGATACGCCGTTATTCCGCACTGGGGTTGAGTACAATCTATATCTCGCATCACTTGAACGAGATATTCGAAATCAGTGATAGTGTCACGGTATTCAAAGACGGGGTACGAGTCAGTACCAGGCGCACCGCCGAGACCGATGTCAACACGGTCATCCCTGAAATGATCGGTCGCTCGTCCCAATCACTGTATGTACGTGACAAAACGGCCAGACAAACCCTCGCTGAGCGCTCGCTACTGGAAGTAGTCGATTTCCACCGCGAGGGAACCGTGGATCATGTCTCGTTTTCAATCCGGGCCGGAGAGATATACGGCATTGCCGGTCTGGTTGGTGCCGGCAGAACAGAGTTGGCGCAGCTGATCTTCGGTGTAGACCAACGGGATGGCGGCAGCCTGCTGCTTGACGGAGAAGAGATCACTCCAAAGACACCGTTTGACGCCGTTGATAAGGGAATCGGTTTCCTTACCGAGGACCGCAAGGATAGCGGCCTTGTGCTCATCCAGCCGGTACACGAGAATATCACGCTGGTGCGCCTTGTGAAGGAGATCAAGGCGCGCATCAGGAGCTTCCTGAATCCAACCAGGGAACGCATCGCCGCCGAAGCCGTGGTTGAGCAGTTGGACATCAAGACGCCCACGGTACTGCAGAAGGTAATCAACCTGAGCGGCGGAAACCAACAGAAGGTTGTGCTGGGGAAATGGCTTTTCGCCGGTTCGGAGATCATCATTTTTGATGAACCCACCGTTGGCGTAGACGTGGGAAGCAAAAGTGAGATTTACCGGCTGATAGAGAGCCTTGCCAATGATGGGAAGTTTATCATCATCATTTCCTCGGACAACCCGGAACTGGTAGCAGTTTGTGACCGAATCGGCGTGATGAGAGCAGGGCTTTTGTGCGCCGAACTCGAAGGTGACCAGATAACCGAAGAAAACATCGTAAACCATAGTCTTGGTTTAGCGAGCGCGGGAAAGGAAAAGAGTACATGAAACTGCCGTTACGTCGCGTCGAGGGAAAAGAATTCGAGTTGAATCTGTCGCTGCTGCTGTTCATCACGATCCTGGTGGTGGCCACGGCTGCATGGATAGTCAATCCCCGATTTATGAGAATAGGGAATCTGATCAATATTCTGCAGCAGATATCTGTGTTGGGAATAGTTGCCTGCGGTGTGGGGATGTTGCTGATATCGGGCCAGATTGATATCTCCGTGGGAAACCAGGTCTCACTGATGGGAATTGTCATGGCTCTGATCATAGAGCGAGGTGGCCGGATATCCCCGGATGCCGCCAATGCCTGGATGATTCAGTGGTCCATACCGTTTGCGGTGATCGTCACCTTTGTCCTGGGGGCGGTTCTGGGGACCGTCACCGGACTGGTTGTGATCAAGTCGAGGGCACATTCCTTCATCGTGACTCTGGCGTTGGGATCGGTATACCGCGGGCTGGCCCTGCTCATAAGCCGTGGCGGTTCTTTTACGCTTCATGGACGGTTCACACTTCTGGGCCGAACCAGAATCATGGGGTTCCTGCCCGTGTCCATAATCTTCCTGGTGCTTGTGGTGTTGCTCACCACGGTGCTGCTCAAGTACACCAGATATGGGAGATTTCTGTATTCCATCGGCGGTAACCGCAAAGCCGCCTATGTCTCGGGAATCAAGACTACTGCAGTAACCATGCGCGGGTTCATCACCGTTGGTCTGCTCAACGCGCTTGCAGCACTGATTCTGATTTCCCGGGTTGGTACCGCCCTGGCTGGTACGGCCGATGCGTATTCGCTGGACGCTCTGGCAGCTGTGGTAGTCGGCGGTGTTGCCATCACCGGAGGGAAAGGTACCGCCTTGAGTCTGTTCCTTGGAGTTCTGCTGATAGGTATTGTCGGAAACGCGCTGGTGGTGATGAACGTGAATCCCCATCTGCGCGGAATACTCATCGGTCTGATTATCATAGGTTCGGTGACCTTCAGCGGGCTGTCGGAACATAAGAGCAGAACATAGGAGTTACGCATGGGCAAAGTGAAGAAGATCGATCTGCTGTCGACATACCAGGGATCGCGGTTTGAAGGCTTCTTCCCGCAGCAATGGGATCTGAAGCGGATCGATTACTGCTGCAGCAGGAAGCCCAGAGAGGTGTACAAGCGAGAGTCGTGGTGGCATGAGGATTTTATGCCGGTAGGGGCCGAGTCACTTCAGGACTTCAATACGGTCATGGGCCACGAGATTGCACTGCAGATCAAGCAGGCCAGTGACGAGGGACGAGAACTGGTCATGATATGGTCCGTGGGTCCCATGGGCATGTACCGCTGGGCGGTTGAATTCCTTACGAGATGGAACGTTGACTGTTCGCATGTTCACGGCTTCAATATGGATGAATGGAGTGACAGCGAGGGCAACACCCTCCCACCGTCCGACCCGGGTGCGTTCACCAATGCCATGGAGCAGGCTCTGTATGGTCCGCTGGGAAAGCTGACAGTACCGCAGAAGCAACGCCATTTTGCAACCAAAGAGGAACTTCCCGCCTACGCAGACCAGATCGGGAATCTGCGATCAAAAGGAGCAAAGTTTGTGGTTGTCTACGGCATTGGCTGGGTGTTTCATATTGCATTCTGGGAGCCGCACTTTGCGGAGGACTACGCCAACGAGGCGGACTGGATGCAGGCGACGCATCGCGTTGCCGCTAAGCTGCACCCGCTTACGATAATCCAGAACTCCATTACCAGTTTCCGCAGCAGGATCACGCTGGTACCGGCCAGGGCCAATACTATAGGCCCCGGCCTGTTCATGAATGCGGACTACACAATCGGCGGCGTGGACGGGTATCTGCCTTCGAGGAACATGATCTATCAAGGGCAGTCACTGTGGGTTACCCTGAAATACGGACCGACCATGTGGATCCCTTCCACCTTCATGCCGACTATGCCGGGCAAGCTGATGTTTATCAATGCCCTCGCCGGACCGCTGGCAGCCGAGGTAAACTGAAGTACGTGCACACAGATGTGTGACTCTACCCGAGAGCGTAGCAACCGTCACATTCTTGCCGGATGCACGAGCCCTCGCGCATACAACGCGTCGTGCACAAGCAGATGACTGCGCGGATCGTAGCCGGGCTCCAGGTGGTAGTTCAAGCATAGCGGACCATCGCGGTTTTCGGCGAGCACCGTGTCCACCCAGGACTCGACCCGTCCCGCTTCCGGTGCCGCAACCAGCAGCTCGACCGGTGGCATGAGGTCCAACGGAAACCGTAACCCCAGGGTTCTCCTGATTTGGCACACGCTGGTCCCCGATCCGGTATCCAGAGCGCGGAGGCCGCGGATGGCAGCGATCTTGTCCAGAAGATAGGTGCAGTCTCCACAATGGTGCAGCCGCAGCGGCGCAATTCTCTGTGCAAGGGACTCCATCTGCGGGATCAGGGTGTCACGGTACTCGCGCGGGCCAAGCATAGTTGCCGAGCACTCCCCGATGTGGAGTGACTGGATCGCTATATCAGCAGCGTTCGCGAAGGTCTCAATCAACACAACGCAGACATCGCTGTACCAATTGTAGAACGATGCCAGAAAATCGGGGTCATCGTGCACAAGCAGCAGAATGTCCTGTCCGAACAGCTTCAACGCGGTGGTAATATGGCCGTGTATTGTAGCGCGGCCGCTGGTATCCCAGAAGAACGGCGGGATCACCGCACCGGTTTGCGTTCTGCGAAGTAGTGCGATCTCTCTCAACCACTCTCTGATCAACGGGGCGTCGCGTAGTGATTGAGGATCGGGTAGATCGGAGATTGACCGAAGGCCCGCCAGCGGCGCCTCGGAGATGTCAGCATCCTGATGCGGGTATGCAACAAAGTTGGCGCCCAGCAGCATGCCGAGGATAAGGTTGGGCTGGATCCCGCCCACGTAGAGGTGCGTCCGGCTGTAGTGGCTCAATGAGACGAGGTTTGATTCGAGATTGTGAATCCGGTAGCGCGGAAAGGTCCGTTGCAGAAACTCGGCGATCCCCAGATCCTGGTTGCGTCGCCCCAGCGGATCGAAGTAGTAATCCCGCTCAAAGGTCACTCCGGTGGCTTCGTGCAGCCAGCCCTTCGATACGCTTGCCTGGATTGTGATGATAACACTGCCCCCCGGTCCTCCGCTATACGACCCCGATTGTAACGAGTCTACGTTGCCGCTGATGCACTGTCAACAACAGGCTGCAATTGACACTCATCCACATTTGCGGTTAAGTGGGCCAGGTGTGTATTGCTGTGACTGCAGTGCCCGACTACCTGCCTGGAGGAGGTCCCGATGGATGAGATAGAGATGGTCTTTGATCATGTTGGAATCCCCACAGATGAGAAGCAACCCAGCGAGGATTGGGTGGAGTCTACGCGCGTCTGGGTCACCAACCCGCGTGAGCACAAGTACAATGTTGAGTACTTGCGCTTTGAACCCGATACACCGTGTGTCTGGCAAGTTGTCAACCTTCCTCACGTAGCCTATCGTGTCAAAGCGGAAGATTTCCCCAAGTTGATCGAGGGGCGCACCATTCTGATTGAGCCGTTTGAGGTAGACGATAACTTGACTATCGCGTACGTTGAAAAAGACGGAATGCCGGTAGAGTACATGGTCTTCAAAGATCCCGACAAATGGTTTGGAAAGTCCAAGGACGAATGGGACAAAGATAGCCGATAGGCTGCAACTGCAGCCTGTTGTGCCCGGTCAGGCGAGATGGATCGCCTGGCCGGTATTGTAGGAATCTACCGCTGCAAAACAGATTTTGAGGCTGTTGACCGCGTCAGTGAGATGATCGGTCAAGTCAATATCCTCGATGATTGCCTCATACAGATACGCTTGCTCGCGCTTGCACAGTTCATCGTGGTCTGGTTCATCCTCGATGCGCACGACCTTGTCTTCTTCCAGTTGATGTCCTTGTGAATCTGTCTTGCTGGAATGGAGAATGATGCTGTCAACGGTTGTATGCTTGGATACATCAGAAGGGTCGGTGGCGCCTGCCTGCTTGTCAATACTCACACACCCGTTTGGACCGATAACGTCTTTGACAAAGAACGCCACTTTGCTCATCATGGGTCCCCATCCCACTTCGTACCAACCCACTGAACCATCTTCAAATACCACCTGCAGCGCGCCGTAGTTGTGCTTGTCTGGATCGATCTCCGATGATACCCGCGCGGCAATCCCCTGAACGAGTTTTGGTTTTGATCTGGTCATCTGGCACATGACATCGATGTAGTGCACGCCACAATCCACCAACGGCGGCATATTGCGGATGAAGGTCTTGTGTACTTCCCATTCGTGCCCGTAGCTCTGCTGATTGAGGTTCATGCGCATGATCAGCGGCTTACCGAGAGTCTGCGCGTACTCGATGAAACTTGTCCACGCGGGATGAACACGAAGGATATAGCCGATCACCAGTTTCTGGCCGGTTTCGGCTGCAACCCGAACAACCTCTTCGGATTCTTCTATCGTCTGAGCAATCGGCTTTTCCATGAAGACGTGGCAGCCCTGCCTCATCGCATGAATCGAGTACTCGGCGTGCGTATCGGTATACGTATTGATAGAGACAACATCCGGGCGCAGCTCGGCCATCGCCTGGTAGTAGTCGGTATAGACCGGGGCATCGACTTCCAGTTTCTTCAAGAGTTCACCCGCACGGTCAACATTGCGCGCAACCACAATTCCTGCTATCTCAAAGCCCGGCAGCTCCGCATACCCTTTTGCGTGTGAAGCCCCCATACTACCGATTCCAACAACGAGTGTCCTCAACACCGGCTTCTTGCTCATCCCCTGCTCCTTTTTCTGTTCTGCGCAACGGCTTACCTGCCCGAGACAGATGTTCTCATGCCGATATCATGATGCGTTGTACGGCGCCAGTCAAGTTGCGCGCGGCGTCAGTCCGGCAGGCCGGCCTCAAAGTCCTTAATCGATATGGTGCGGCCTTGCTCGAGAAGCAGTCCGTAGCGGATCAGGCTCTTGCCCTTGCCGATTGTTCCCACCGCTTTCAGTACATCGTCCTTAAAGTAACCGATCAGGAACTTACCGTTTGCTACGTCCCCGTCGATCCGCGTTGCATCAAAATCGGGAGCGTAGCCGAGGTAGCCAAAGCTGGTCTCCAATTGGCGTGTCCAGAAGAAGGGAGCGTAGGCGATTCCCTTTCCCGTGCCCGCGATCGAACGCGCCGCTTCCTGTCCGTGGCGCTGGGCTACCGCCCAGTGCTCGACGCGCTGTTGGCGCTCCGGGACACCCTTGTCTGCCGCACCGCTGGCAACGCGGGCGATATCGCCGACAGCGTAGACACCGGCCACCGATGTTTGCAGGTGCCGATCGACGGGAACCGCGCCGTCCTCCACCAGCCCCGAGCCTTCGAGGTAGTCAACAACCGGGGTTACCCCAACGCCAACCACCACCAGATCGGCCGCCAGCGAACTGCCGTCGGATAACTCGACTTCCCGGCCGGCACCGGTGTCCACAATCCGCGACACGCCGGTTCCCAGGCGCAGCGAGACGCCGGCTTGCTGGTGCATCGTGAC
>SKLB01000210.1 GCA_007123465.1 Spirochaetales bacterium | reverse complement strand
GCTGCCGGCCGTCCCGGTTTGCCGCCAGTGTCAGCGCGGCGGCGCTCGAGAGAAGTAGCGGCCACCAGAAAGTGATGACTCGCGACAGCAGCGTCACTGCGGCGGCTTCACCGGCGCCGATCCCGGATGCTATCAGGATTCCAGCCATCCCCACCTCGTAGCTACCCAGGCCGCCGGGGGTAATCGGCAGTAGACCCAGCGCGTAGGCGCCAAAAGTTGCCGCTACGATTGCCGCCGTCGACACGTTCACGCCGCTAACGCGCGCGGCCAGTGCAACCTTGAGCGGGTAGAGCGCCCAGGTCAGCACCGCAAACACCAGTAGAACGGCCACCAGCCGGCCTGGTAGATCGGCTCTACCGGCGTCGGACATAGCGCGATAGAGCAGCGCGAGTGCGACACTAACCGCTGCCAGCGCTGCAATGACCACTGCGCCACCAGCGGCCGGAGCGATGCCGAGCAGACCGCCGACAGCGGCACCTCCGGCTATCACCGCAGCAATTGAGACCACCAGCAGCTTGTGCAGCGCCACGGCTCCAACCAGCCGCGCGGAGCTCAAGCCAAAACGTTGCCGAAACAGCAGCACTCGCATTGCCTCGCCACCTATCTTGGCTGAAGGTGTGATGGACTCTATCAGGCTGCCGCCGAGATAGCGCAGCATAACCGATTTCCACCCCACCGCAACTTCGCTGGCCTTCACGCTATCCTCCTGCCTGTTCTTCTGTGCGCCCCGGCTTTGCAGAGAACCGAGCGGTTGAAGGTCGGCATGCGGTGACGGGTTTCGGCAACCGCCGCCCCGGCTGCGGTGAAAATGCCGTATTCGTGTTCCAGGCCGGGGCGGGCCAGGCGAAAAACCGCACGGCCGTGCGGCTGCAGCAGGCAGCGTTGAAGGTTGTCCCAGATAGCGTCCTTGGGTGCAGCCTGCAGCGCTACCAGTGCCACAGTTGCAACCGGTAAACGGTCAACGGCGGCGTCTGCGGTAATAACCGTGATCTGGTCCGAAAGATCCAGACAGCTCACCAGCTCGCGCGCCTGCGCGGCGGCAGCGGCGTCGAGATCTACCGCGATTACCCGCGCCCCGCTCTGCCGGGCTGCGAGTACCGCACTGAACGGCAGAGCGCCGCAGCCGATAGTGAGTACTGTGTCGTGCCGATCCACCGCGGCGAGCCGCAGCTCGCGCGCAACAAGCGCCTGGTAAGGAAGCGCGTAGAGCGCAAAAACCCACGGTCGAACGGCGAATCGTCGCTCCAGCGACGCAACCAGCGGCTTGATCATGCTCATGCCCAGCTCCGGGAGCCGGAGCAGTGAGAAACAATCGGGCATGATCGGCACGCTGCTGTAACCGCCGCAGCGTGGCTGCAGCGCATACTCGGACTACCGTGGTGCAGAAAACAGAACATGCGTCCCAGAAGTGTCAGTGGTCTCCGCAGTGCAACCCACATGATGGCTCCCCCGAAAGTTTTAGGCTTACCTAACTTTTAACGCGTGAGCGAGACCTTGTCAAGTATTCAATAGAATATTATCGAAAAGTGTTAGTAACAATTCCGGGGCGGCTCAGGAAAAACGAAATATCACCCCCAGGCCGAGTAACCAGCTGCGGATCTTCTTTTCGTAGTCTCCATGGCCAGGGTCATCCTGCACGTCTTCGGAGGTACTCCAGATACGCGTGCGGCGAGCAACCGTTGCGTCCAGCTTGACAACAGGCGAGAAGTGATAAAGCACGTTCAGGTAGGGGCCGTGACCGTAGAGCAAGGTCTCTGCAAAGTTAAGCGGCACGTAGAACTCATAGTTGGCAGCAATATTGAGCAGCGGCTCGCGGTCAACAACCCAGAACCAGGTCAACCCCGGACGCAGGCTCAGCCATTGCTGCTGGTTGAAGGTGTTGTAGAAATAGCGGTTCTTAAGCATCAAGACCCAAGTCTCACCGGGCAGCATATCCAAAAGAAAGCGCGGCGAGACATCGGCAAAGAACACGTGTTCCGTGCGCGAGTCAGTGTTTTCCCACTCGAAGCTGTCGTTTGTGGCGACCCAGTCGTCATCGTGACGGGCTCCCTGCTGCACACGGTAGAATCCGCCGACCTTGAGGTTGCGGTGCAGACGGTAGTAGGCGCCTAGAGTCAACGAACGGTAGAGCACATCGAACTGGTCTTCGGCGCGCCCGTCGACGCTGATCATCGGCTCCCACTCCCCGAAGCGCCAGAAACCACGCACGTGGGTTTCCAATTCGATCCTGGAGTCCGGCGATGGCGGAACGTGGCGGTCAGCCGCAAGCGTCACGGCCACATTGAGCAGTACTATCAGCGCCAGCACCACCATCATCGATTTGGCAAACTTGAACATGATAGCCTCCCGGTAGGCGCGGAATCAGCATGTGCAGAGCAGCGTGTGCCGTGCAACCCATTGCTTAGCATTTACGTCCACAATAGCATCGAGCATGTTGTGCGCTTTGTCAAGCGGTCCGGCCTCCGCTTCGGCCATCCGGCGCCAGGGAGGAGCAGCACGGGCCGAAAGCGTTGCTCCACGCGCGAACCCTACGTATCATACTTGAAAAATGGAAGACAGTCTTCCATTTTTCAAGTATGATACAGAGGCGAGCGGAATTTCGACCGATTTCGAGGCTTCTGGCGCGCTCCTTCGTGCCCGGTCGTCCTTGTGCCCGAGCAGCTTCTGCGGCTCAGGCCCGGCCCGGGTCCGAGGAGGTCCGGGCCGGCAGAACGGTGGATTAGAAGACCGTAACGTCGTAGCCGAGGTAGGTCTCGAACGCCTCCCTCAACGGGGCAACGTGGTTGCCCGGGGTAATGCTCACGTGATGCCGGTGGCCGGTACGGCCGATCCACTGCAGCACGTTCTGCAACCCTGCAATTTCCGCCACGCCGGCACAGCCGAAGAAGCCCTCGGGAATCGGGTCATCGGTGATTCTGCCGCTGCCCAGGTAGAAACGCAGTTTGCCGGCTTCGGTGATCATGCTCGAATAGGTGAAATCCATCTCGCGGATCCGGCCCTGGTTGCAACCAAATCCGTAGCCCTCACCAATACTGTTGGCCAGGATGCTGTGATCCGAGATTGTGCCCTTCTCGCGCATCAGGCTCCGAGGAACGTTGCCGCAGTGGAACAGGATACACTTGTCCGGTTCATCACCGTAGTTGTTGTTCCAGTCCAGAATGCTGGTAGCCTCGCCGGAGGCGGATCCCAGGGCGTACATCACTACCGCGTTGGCGATATCAACTTCGCAAGCGGCTGGTACGCCATGGTCTGCCAGGTCGCCGGTAACCAGGCACGGCGAAATGCGGTAACGGCGCTGGAGTTCGGTCCAGCAGCGGATAGCCAGTGTGTCTATCGACATCTCTTCGGTCAGCCCATCGAGGACAAGCTTGAGTCGGGTAAGGTTCTCGAGCGTCTCCGGCGGCGTCTTGCTCCAGTCAGCAACCTCGGCAAGCGCTTGCTTGCATGTCTTGAACGCCGCCGAAGCGTTATCAACAGTGTCCATGCGGTCAAAGACGTCAGCGAGATCGGTGGTCTCGACGGTAATTCCGTGATTCTGCAGAGCGATCTCATCGGCGCGCACGGTCTTGAACGGTGTGGTACGGGCACCGATTGCGCCGACCACCAGACGGCGCAGCCCTCGCGTAACGCGACAGATACGGTCAAAGTCGGCGATGTTTTGCTCAAACTGCGCGCTCTGCGGGTGCACGGTGTGCGGGATCAGGTTGGTGAAACGAATGCGTGCCTGCTTCAATACGTCCATAACCGAGAGCTTGCCGCAAAAGGAGTCGCGCCGCTCCTTTGGCCCGAGCTTGTCAAGCTCGTCGGGATAGGCATGAATGAATACCGGTACATCGACGTCGCGAAGCGCCTCCATCGCACCGTTTTCGTCACCGAAGTTGGGTAGCGACAGGATTACGCCGTCGATGCTGGTACGGTTCTGGCGCACAAAGTCGGCGAATACACGACCCTCTGCCGCTGTTTCTACGGCGCCCAAACGAGTAGCTTTGTCATCAAGCATCAAAACATCGTGGCCCAGCCGCTTCAGCACGCCGCCGACTTCCTTGCGTGCCGATGTCATGTAGTGAGATGGGAAGAAGCCGCGGTTTCCAAAGACCAGTGCGAAACGCGATTTTGCGCCCATTGCGCCCATTGCGTCCATTGTGCTCATGTTAGTGTGCCTCCTCGACAGATTCGGGTAATGTCCGATAGTATATCATACACTTTCAAACTGCAAAACAGAAACGAGGAGTTCAGGCGTGGGGCATAACGGTACAGCCACCGTCATCGAGAATGTCTGGATAGAGCTCTCCGATGGATGTCGGCTGGCTGCCAAGCTGTGGCTGCCGCCGGGTGCCGAACACGAAGCGGTGCCGGCAGTGCTCGAGTATATCCCGTATCGCAAGCGCGATTCCAAGGCCGTGCGCGACAGCGCGATCCACGGCTACTTCGCTGCCCACGGTTACGCCGCTGTACGCGTTGACCTGCGTGGTAGCGGTGACTCTGAAGGCATTCTGCGCGACGAATACCTGCAGCAGGAACTGGAGGATGGGCTGCAGGTGCTGCGCTGGATTGCCGCGCAGCAGTGGTGCAACGGTAATGTCGGCATGTTTGGACTCTCCTGGGGAGGCTTCAACGGTCTGCAGATGGCGGCACTACAGCCGCCGGAGCTAAAGGCCGTGATCACGGTCTGCTCCTCAGATGACCGCTACGCCGATGACATTCACTACATGGGCGGCTGCCTGCTGACTGATAATCTTTCGTGGGCTTCGACTATGCTTGCGTTTAATTCATGTCCGCCCGATCCCGCGGTGGTGGGAGAGCGTTGGCGCGAAATGTGGCTCGAACGCCTGGAGGGCAGTGGCCTGTGGATTGCAACCTGGCTGCAGCATCAGCGCCGAGACGCCTACTGGCAACACGGTTCGGTATGTGAGGACTACAGCCGGATCCAGTGTCCGGTGTTCGCGGTCAGCGGCTGGGTCGATGGGTACACCAATAGCGTGTTCCATCTGATGCAGCACCTGCGCGTACCGCGCTGGGGTCTGATCGGGGCATGGGGGCATAAGTATCCGCACATGGGCGGACCTGGACCGGCAATCGGCTTTTTGCAGGAGTCTCTACGCTGGTGGGATCAGTGGTTGAAAGGTATTGATCGAGGGGTTACCGAGGAGCCCATGCTGCGGGCCTGGATGCGTGATGACTTCTCTCCCATAGAAGCTGAGCACCCCGGGCGCTGGGTAGCTGAAGACGTGTGGCCCAGTCCGCGTATCGTTCCGCGTAGCTACCTGCTCACCGGAGAAGGTCTGAAGGACGAGCCCTCGGACGCGTCTTGGCAGGCGACCGTCGGTAACTCGGTATCAACCGAGCCGGCGTTTGAGGTGCAGAGTCCGTTGAGCGTGGGGCTGTTTGCCGGCAAGTGGTGTTCGTACTCGGAGGCAACTGATCTGCCGAGCGACCAGCGCGATGAAGACGGTGGCGCCCTGGTCTTTGACAGCCAGCCGCTGGCCGAGCCAATTGAGATTCTCGGTGCGCCGGAGGTTGAGCTGACTCTTGCCAGCGACAAACCGCAGGCGCAGGTTGCCGTGCGCCTTTCCGACGTGGCCCCCGACGGAACGGTCACGCGCGTGACCTACGGACTGTTGAACCTGACGCATCGTGATTCACACGAACATCCGCAGGAGTTGCAGCCCGGACTGAAGTATACCGCCAACGTGCGCCTCAATTACATCGCACAGCATTTTGCGGCCGGCCACCGACTGCGGGTAGCTATCTCGAGTTCTTACTGGCCGCTGGCGTGGCCGGCACAGCAGCCGGCGCGGCTGACTATCTATCCGCAGCGCAGCCGGCTGATAGTTCCGCGCCGGCCGCCGAGCGCTGAGGACATCCGTCTACGGCCGTTCGAAGCACCACAGGCCGCTATTCCGATTGCTACCACGCTGCTGGCGCCGGCCCATCGCGAGTGGAAGGTCATTCGCAACCTCGCCACCAACGAGGTAACGCTCGATGTGATCAATAATGACGCAACCTATCGTCTCGACGATATCGATCTGGCCATCAGCCGCAGCGTGGACGAGCAGTTCAGCTATCGCAGTAACCGCTACGACACGCTGCGCGCCGAAGTGACAAGCGAGCGCGGTTTCAGCCGCGACGGCTGGAATGTGCGTAGCGTAACTCGTACGGTCATGAGCTCTACGCGTACCCACTTCCGCATCCGCGCCACGCTGGATGCCTACGAAGGGGATGCGCGGATCTTTGCCAAAAGTTGGGATGAGAGCATCGCGAGGGATTATCTATGAGCCGCAAGCAGGTCTTTGTCATCGGATTGGATGAGTTCAACCGCTACAAGCTGCAACGCCTGCCGCAGGCTGCGGAGTGTGATTTCCACCCCGCGCTGGACTTCAGTGATATCCGTAACGTCGATCGCTTTGACATGGCAGCCCTGATTGACAAAGCATCCGATACTATTCGCGCTGCCGGGGCCAGACCGGACGCCGTTGTAGCATACTACGATTTCCCGGCCACCGATCTGGTCCCTATACTGGCGGAACGTTTTGATCTTCGCGGGCCGAGCCTGGATGCGGTACTCAAGTGCGAGCACAAGTACTGGAGTCGTCTCGAGCAGCAGAAGGTGATCCCGGACTACATCCCCCAGTTCTTTGCGTTCGATCCGTTTGACGATCAGGCAATGGAGAAGATTCCGCTGATGCCGCCGTACTGGATCAAGCCGATCAAGTCTTTCCGTTCCTTTCTGGCGTTCCGCATCAACGACGCAAATGACTTCAATCGGGCGATACCGGAAATCCGCGACAAGATCGGCTACATGAACCAACCGTTCAACTACCTCTTTGAGGCATTTCCGTTGCCTGCCGAAATTGGGGGAATGCCGGAGAGCTGTTTGGCCGAAAGCCTGCTCTCCGGCAGCATGTGCACCGTGGAGGGGTACGTCTATGACGGCGAGGTAGTGATATACGGTGTTGTAGACTCGGTGCGCGAGCAGGACCGTTCCTCCTTTTCACG
>SKLB01000348.1 GCA_007123465.1 Spirochaetales bacterium | reverse complement strand
GCACATGGACGGCAGAACGGTCTTTCGTGCGGCCATGCTGGCGATTGATCATACCGCCTACCATCTGGGAGAGTTTGTGATGGGGCGCCAGATACTGGGCTACTGGAAGTCGGAGTTGGACGGCTGAATACGGTCGGCCGCTGTCAATCGGCGACCTGTCTATTGCTCAACGCATCGGCGACACGCGCGAGGTCGTGACCGGAGGGCTCCTGGAAGACACGCAGGTCGAACTCCGGGATTACCGCCAGCAGGTGGTCAAAGATATCCGCCTGGATGCCCTCGTAATATGGCCAGCGCTGGTCAGCGGAGAACACGAAGATCTCGATCGGGATGCCGCCGGGCCCCGGCGGGAGCTGTCGCACCAGGAAAGTCATGTCCTTGCGGATCTGAGGATGCTGCTGCAGATAGGCGGTTACGTAGGCGCGGAAGACCCCAAGGTTGGTCATGCGCCTGCCGCTTACCGAATCTTCGGTATCGATCTGATGTTCGGTGTTATACGCATCGATAGCCGCCTGCCGGGTATCGAGATAGTCACGGATGCGCGAGAAGCGGCGGTAGCGCGCCAGCATGGGCGAATCGATAAACCGCACCGAACGCATGTCGATACTGATCGCTCGTTTGATTCGCCGGCCGCCGCTTTCGGCCATGCCACGCCAGTTGCGGAAGCTGTCCGAGACAAGCGCGTAGATCGGAATAGTAGTAATGGTCTTGTCCCAGTTCTGCACTTTGATAGACTGCAGCGTGATGTCGATCACGTCACCGTCGGCATCGTACTTGGGCATCTCGATCCAGTCGCCAATCTGCACCATGTTATTGGCCGACAGCTGAATCCCCGAAACAAATCCCAGGATCGAGTCGCGGAAAATCAACAGCAGCACCGCGCTCATTGCGCCCAGTCCGCTGAGGATTCCCAGCGGCGACTGATTCAGGATAGTGGTCAGAACAATGACGCCGGCCACAATGAACAGCACGACCTTGGCCAATTGCACAAACCCCTTGATCGGCCGCTGGCGCGCTACTGCGGTCTGACGATAGAGATCGTGAAAGACGTCGATTCCCGAATCAATAGTCAACGCAGCGGTCAGCACTATCCAGGAGCTGGTAACGCGCCTGATTGCCTCCACCAGCCACGGCAGCTGCGGGGCAATCAGTGCGGCGCCGCCGTAGATAACCAGCGCCGGCGCCACGCGAGAAAGCCGCAGCAGCACGCCGCGTTCGGCGACAATCGTATACCAGCCGGCACGGGTGCGTTTGAACAGGTTGTGCAGCAGGCGTACAATCAAGCGCCGTGCGACAAAGTTGGCAACCAGGGCGGCGCTGATAATCAGCGCGATGACCGCCAGGCGTTCTGCCGCCAGCGCCACTGGTTGTGACAGCCCCGATTGCTGCAGCCAGTCCGCCAGCCCCAGTGATTCAAGACGCACAATGAGCCAGTCCTGTCCGTTGATGTCGGCCATAGTGGATAGCATCATACCCGCCGATCATTATTTGGTCGAGGCATGCCAGATGCGGGTGTACGGCGCAAAGCGTGCTATGTTAGCATCAATAAACGTTACAGAGGCACGGCAGATGAGGCTTTCGGTTCTGGTTGACAATAACACTCTGATTGACCGCTACTTCAGCGCTGAGCCCGCGGTGGCATTTCACATCGATAGCGGCGAGACCCGGGTACTCTTTGATTGCGGCTACTCCGATGCCGCGCTACGCAACGCGGTTGGCATGCGGATCGATCTGTGCCGGCTCGACGCGGTGGTGCTTTCGCATGGACACATCGATCACACCGGCGGCCTCGAGCCGCTTGCCAGGCTGCTGGCGCAACACCACACCGAGCACGGCGTGCGTGTACGGCCGCAGCTGATATCGCATCCGGCGGCGATCGAAGCCAGAAAGCTGGCCGACGGCAGCTCCAACGGTATCGCGATCTCCGCGGCACTGCTTGACAGCACCTTCGAGCTGCACACCGGCGCTGAGCCGGTCTGGGTTGACCAGCGGCTGGTCTTTCTGGGACACATCGAGCGGCGTACCAGCTTCGAGCGCGCGCCGGCAATCGGGCTGCGCAGCGACGGGAGCGGAGGCTGGCTGCCGGATGAGCTGCCCGATGACAGTGCGTTGGTGTATCTTGCCGATGACGGCATTATTGTGATCAGCGGCTGTTCGCATTCGGGTATCTGCAATATTGTGCAGGCTGCGCGGCGCGTAACCGGGGTTGACCGCGTTATCGACATCATTGGAGGTTTTCACCTGCAGAATCCGCGGCCGGCGCAACTGGAAGGCACACTGGCGTTCATCAAATCGCTCAATCTGAGCGCACTTCACGCCTGTCACTGCACTGATCTGCAGAGCAAAGTAGCGCTGGCCGCGGTCGCGCCGCTGCGCGAAGTCGGATGCGGTCTGCAACTTGATTACTGAAGATGATACTCACTGAACACGCCGAGGTTCTGCTGGTTATCCGGCTGATCGCGTCCGCGGTCTTTGTTGATTTCTACGCCCGCTATCGCAGCGCGCAGCGAGGTGTGCTGGCGCTCGGCTGGATATTTTACCTGATCTCGGCGTTGGCGCGTCTCGGCCTTGCTCTGCACCCGGCGCTGATGGCTGCTATTGCCGGTATGTGCGCAACAGTTGGGATAGCGTTGATCGGTCTGGCCGGATTGGCCTACGTCAGGGCGGCGGTGCTGAGGATCATCCCATACGTGGCTGCGGCCGTAGTGCTGTTGATGGGGGCGCCTATCGCCGTAGCGGGCATGCAGCCGGTCCACGGCGTGGTAATCGGCATGCAGGCGGCGGTGATCCTGGTTGTGCTGGCTGGTGCGCTGAGGTTGTATCGCCGGGCGCTGCGTCGGCTGCAGCAAACCTGGCTGCTGTTTCTCGCCGGCTACGCGGTGGGGCTGATAGTTATCGTGGTGAATTTTGCAGGAGTCAACGGCGCTGCGTGGTTTTCGCTGGGAACGCTTAGCGCTAACATCCTGCTGCTGCTCTTTTTTGTCTTTGCCGAGCACAAGCGCGCGCTGGCCCGCGAAGCGCGCGCGGCCATGCGGCTGCGGCACGCCGAGCAGATAGCCGGTATCGGCTACTGGGAGCGCGACCTTCACAGCGGGCGTGCAGAGTGGTCAGCCGGACACTACCGGATTTTTGGGCTTGCCGAGACGCAGGTTCCGCCGTCGATTGAAACGTTTCTGCACTACGTCCATCCGCAGGACCGTGACCGCGTTGAGCAGGAAAACTCGTGCGCGGTTGCCGGAGAGCGGTCGCTCTCGCTTCAATATCGGATTGTGCGCCCGGATGGCGTTATGCGCTGGGTGCTGGCCGACACGGATTATGATCCCAAGGCAAACCACATCTTTGGACTGGTCATGGATATCACCGCGCTCAAGCAGTCACAGCTGCAGCTGGAGCGGTTGCTGAGCGAAAAGACCACCTTGCTCAGCGAAGTGCACCACCGGGTCAAGAACAACCTGCAGGTGGTGCTGAGCCTGCTGCGCTTGAAGCTCTCAGACAGCCGTGACGCCGGCACGGGCGCGATTGTCGCGGACATCGAGCGGCGGATTCAATCGATGGTGGACGTGCACGAAAAACTGCTCAGCTTCAACGACCTTGCGCGAATTGAGATGCGGCCCTACCTGGGCGATCTGGTGACTCACGTGCGCGCGTCATACCTGCCGCCGGGTATCGCGGTGCAGGTAGAGCTGCACATTGATCATGTGAGGCTCTCTGCCGATCTGGCACTGCCGTGCGGATTGATTGCTGCCGAGCTGGTGGCCAATTGCTGCAGGCACGCCTTCGCCGATGGCACGGCGGGCAGCGCTAACACCATTCGGGTTGAGTTCAGTGAGTCAGGCCGCGGCTACACCTTGCGCGTGTGCGATAACGGTCGCGGATTGCCGCAGGACAGCGTTGGAACTGTGCTCAACGCAACGGGAGGATCGCCCAGGCTGGGAATGGCGTTTGTGCAGACGTTTGCCGCGCAGCTGCACGGCAAGATTGAGCTGCACGGCCAGGAGGGAACGCAGGTAACGCTGCGCTTCCCGCGGCGCGATGGTTGAACAATGAACGCAGTGTTGCTCGGCATAAACGGGCGCTTCAGTCACACCAACCTCGCGCTGCGCTACCTGCGCAACGAGATCCGCGCGGCCGGGCACACGGCGCAGATCATGGAGTTTGACATCAGCGCGCGGCGCCAGGATGTGCTGGAGCGACTGGCGCTGGCACAGCCGCAGGTGCTGTTGCTGTCGGTCTACGTCTGGAACGCGCTGCTGATACGGCTGCTGCTGCCCGACATCCGGGCGCTGCTTCCCGCTTGCCGCCTGATCCTCGGTGGTCCGGAGGTCTCGTATAGTGCAGCCGAGTGGATCGACGCCCATCCCGAGATCGATGTTATCGTTAGCGGACACGCTGAACAGGCGCTGCGGCAATTGGCCGCAAGCGGCTTCGAGTGCGAAAAGCGTGTTGTCTCGGTTTCCAACTGCAGTTTTGCAGCGATTCCCTTCCCCTACCTCGAAGAGGACTTTGCCGGGCTTTCGCACCGCTACGTCTACTACGAGTCCAGCCGCGGCTGCCCGTGCAGCTGCTCGTACTGCGTATCCGGCCGTGACGATCAGGCCGTAGATTTCCGCAGCGTGCAGCAGACCTGCGATGAACTGCAGCAAATCATCTCTCAGGAGCATCGCTGGGCGCCGCCGCCGATTGTCAAGCTGGTTGACCGAACGTTCAACGCGCGGCCCGCGCGCGCACGGGAAATCTGGCGCTATTTGATCGGCGCCGAGACCAACGCCACCTTTCACTTTGAGGTTCATCCGGCGTTTCTCTCCGATGAGGACCTGGAACTGCTGGCCGGAGCTCCAGTGGGGCGGTTCCAGTTTGAGATCGGTGTGCAGTCGGTGCACCGCGCTACGCTGCGGTCGGTCGGCCGGGCACAGAACTGGCAGCGGGTTCGTCCGCGGGTGCAGCGGCTGATCGAGTCTGGAACGGTGGCGGTGCACCTCGATCTGATTGCAGGGCTGCCGCGGGAAGATATTGGTCAGCTGGCGCGATCGATCGACGACATAATGGCGCTCAAACCGACGCGCTTTGACCTCGGCTTTCTGAAGAGCCTGCCCGGCACCGCGATCCGCGCGCAGTCCGAAACCAACGGCCAGCTTGCCATGCGCGAGCCGCCTTATCAGGTGCTGCAGAACCGCTGGCTGACGCTGTCTGATTTTTCGCGCCTGCGCAGGATCGGGGAAGTGATCGATGCGCTGTGGAACTCGTGCCGTCTCGAGGCCGCTATCGATGCGGTGGCGCTGCAGCACGGCGGCTACTATGGTGCCTTCGATATGCTGCAACGACGCGCCGGCGAAATCGGCTACAATCTGGCTACCCGGCAACCGCAGAAGGTAGTGGCGTTTCTGGACGCATCGCGTTGACTGCGCTACGTTTGGCGCATGATCGAACGCGTCCACACGATCCACTACCCCGAGGGCGACACGCGCGATGTATCACGTCCGCTGCGTCACGGAGTGCTGGTAGATATCAACGGATCCGAGCTGGCTCTGCCGCTGCCAACCGCCAGAATGATCGCCTACCGCGTCTGGAAAATATCCAGCGAGCAGACACGCAACGAGGAGATCAGCCACTACTGGCTCGAGCAGGTCTACCCCGCCGAGCTGCAGCACTACGCCGCCGAGTGACCCCGGCGGCGTCAGCACGGCCGCGTTACAGCGCCGGTAACCCCGACAGCGCCATCGCGATCTCTTCTTCGGGGTAATGATAGGCAATCAGTTTGTCGGCGTGGTAGTCCATGTAAGCCTGCAGGTCAAAGTGGCCGTGACCGCAGAGATTGAACAGGATCGACTTGCTGCTACCCTCTTCTTTGCAGCGCACCGCTTCGCGGATAGCCCCGGCCACCGCGTGATTGGCCTCCGGGGCCGGCAGGATACCTTCAGCGCGCGCAAACTGCACACCGGCGGCGAAGGTCTCCGTCTGGTCGACCGAGGTGGCCTCGATCAATTTCTGGTCGAGCAGATGGCTCACCAGTGGCGCCATGCCGTGGTAGCGCAGGCCGCCGGCGTGGAAACCGGGCGGAATAAAGGTGCTGCCGAGTGTGTGCATCTTGACCAGCGGGGTGAGATGGGCGGTATCGCCAAAATCGTAGGCGAATCTGCCCTTGGTCAGGCTGGGGCAGGCCGAAGGTTCTATCGCAACAACGCGGATATCCTTTTCACCGCGCAACTTCTTGCCGATAAACGGGAACGCAATCCCGGCGAAGTTGGAACCGCCTCCGGTACATCCCACCAGAATGTCCGGATAGTCACCGGCCATCTCCATCTGCTCGAGCGACTCGAGTCCTATCACCGTCTGGTGCAGCAGCACGTGGTTCAACACGCTTCCCAGAGCGTACTTGGTACCTGGATGTGACACAGCGGCTTCCACCGCCTCCGAGATGGCGATCCCGAGCGAGCCGGTAGAGTCAGGGTGTTCGGCCAGGATGGCGCGTCCGGCAGCGGTTTCCTGGCTGGGGCTGGGGGTTACCGTTGCGCCGTAGTTCTCGATCAGGCCGCGCCGGTAGGGCTTCTGATCGTAGCTGACGCGCACCATGAAGACTTTGCACTGCATGCCGAAAAACGCGCACGCCATCGCCAGCGCGCTGCCCCACTGACCGGCTCCGGTCTCGGTGGAAAGCTGCGTTACGCCCTCCTGCTTGTTGTAATACGCCTGCGCCACCGCGGTATTGGGTTTGTGGCTGCCAACCGGGCTGACGCCCTCGTACTTGTAGTAGATGCGCGCGGGAGTATCGAGGACTTTTTCCAGTCGGCGCGCACGGTACATCGGCGTAGGGCGCCACTGGCGCAGAATATCGCGTACTTCTTCGGGAATCTCGATCTGTTGCTCGGTGCTGACTTCCTGCATAATCAGCGCCATTGGAAACAGCGGGGCAAGATCGTCGGGGCCTACCGGCTGGTGCGTAGCAGGGTGCAGCACGGGAGCCAGAGGCTGCGCCAGATCGCCCTGTATGTTGTACCAGTGAGTCGGGATTCGTTCTTCGGCGAGATTGAACTTGATCGGTTCCATGTCTACTCCTGTTGCGCAGATTGGGTGGG